>JAGBJJ010000025.1 GCA_017934525.1 Prevotella sp. | reverse complement strand
GATATCTACGCTGGCATTCATGCTCAGGATGGTGCTAAGTGGATTGAAGAGAATAATATAAAGGCAGACTGGAAGACCCCCGAACATATCGAGGTGCGCCCCGTCTACACGAAGGAAGACCTCGAGGGCATGGAGCATCTCGACTTCACGGCCGGTATTCCTCCCTACCTGCGTGGCCCGTACTCTATGATGTACCCGTTCCGCCCGTGGACCATCCGTCAGTATGCCGGTTTCTCTACGGCTGAGGAGTCAAACGCCTTCTATCGCCGCAACCTGGCTTCCGGCCAGAAGGGCCTGTCGGTGGCATTCGACCTGCCCACACACCGTGGCTACGACCCCGACAACGCCCGTGTCGTAGGCGATGTGGGTAAGGCAGGTGTGTCAATCTGCAACGAGGAGAACATGAAGGTGCTGTTCTCGGGTATTCCCTTGAACAAGATGTCCGTCTCGATGACGATGAACGGCGCTGTGCTGCCCATCCTGGCCTTCTACATCGTGGCCGGTCTGGAGCAGGGTGCCAAGCTCGAGGAGATGGCCGGAACCATTCAGAACGATATCCTGAAAGAGTTCATGGTGCGCAACACCTACATCTATCCGCCTGCATTCTCGATGAAGATTATCGCCGACATCTTCGAGTACACCTCGCAGAAGATGCCTAAGTTCAACTCTATCTCTATCTCGGGCTACCACATGCAGGAAGCCGGTGCCACGGCCGACATCGAGCTGGCTTACACGCTGGCCGACGGTATGGACTACCTCCGCACGGGTGTCAACGCCGGTATCGACGTCGATGCCTTCGCTCCCCGCCTGTCGTTCTTCTGGGCCATCGGCATGAACCACTTCATGGAGATTGCCAAGATGCGCGCCGGTCGTCTGCTCTGGGCAAAGATTGTGAAGTCGTTCGGTGCCAAGAACCCCAAGTCGCTGGCCCTGCGCACCCACTGCCAGACCTCTGGCTGGTCGCTCACCGAGCAGGACCCCTTCAACAACGTGGGCCGCACCTGTATCGAGGCTATGGCTGCCGTGCTGGGTCACACCCAGTCGCTCCACACCAACGCCCTCGACGAGGCCATCGCCCTGCCTACCGACTTCTCGGCTCGTATCGCCCGCAACACTCAGATTTACATCCAGAACGAGACCAAGGTCTGCAAGCAGATTGACCCCTGGGCAGGTTCCTACTACGTCGAGACGCTCACCAACGAGCTGGTTCACAAGGCTTGGGAGCACATCCAGGAGATTGAGAAGCTCGGCGGCATGGCCAAGGCCATCGAGACCGGTCTGCCTAAGATGCGTATCGAGGAGGCTGCTGCCCGCACGCAGGCCCGTATCGACTCGGGTGTGCAGACCATCGTCGGCACCAACAAGTATCGTCTGGAGCACGAGGATCCCATCGACATCCTCGAGGTCGACAACACCGCTGTGCGCAAGCAGCAGGAGGAGAGCCTCGCCCAGGTACGTGCCTCTCGCGACGAGGCTGCCTGCCAGGCCGCTCTGAAGGCCATCACCGAGTGCGTGCGCGACTTCAACGAGGGCCGCAAGTCGAAGGACAACCTGCTCGACCTCGCCGTCAAGGCAGCTCAGCTGCGTTGCACGCTGGGTGAGATTTCAGATGCCTGCGAGAAAATCGTGGGCCGTTATAAGGCAGTAATTAGAACTATTTCAGGCGTGTATAGCTCAGAATCAAAGAACGACAGCGAATTCGAACTGGCTTGCCAGCTCACCGAGAAGTTCGCACAGAAGGAGGGTCGTCGTCCGCGTATCTTCATCGCCAAGATGGGTCAGGACGGTCACGACCGTGGTGCAAAGGTAGTAGCAACGGGTTATGCCGACTGCGGCTTCGACGTCGATATGGGCCCGCTGTTCCAGACGCCTGCCGAGGCTGCCCGCGAGGCCGTCGAGAACGACGTCCATGTGGTGGGTGCTTCGTCGTTGGCCGCTGGTCACAAGACGCTCATCCCGCAGCTCATCGAAGAGCTGAAGAAGCTGGGTCGTGAGGATATCATGGTCATCGCCGGCGGTGTCATTCCCGCCCAGGACTACGACTACCTCTACAAGGCTGGCGTTGCTGCCATCTTCGGTCCTGGCACCAGCGTGGCCAAGGCTGCTGTTGAGATGATGAAGATTTTGCTTGACGAGGAGTAAGTCGTCAAAATAAATAAGTCATGATACCGAAAGCGGTGCATCCCTGCAATAAGGATGCACCGCTTTTTTTTGTGTGCCGTCGTCGTTGCGGCCGGCTGCTGCGGCCGGTCTGGCCCGGTGTTACCTGCCAAGCTCGGCAGCCAGAAACTGCGGGGTATATCCGCTGGTGCTCTTTGCCACCTCTTCGGGAGTTCCTGCCGACAATACCGTGCCGCCGTTGCGTCCCCCCTCGGGCCCCATGTCTATGATATAGTCGGCCTGGCATATCACGTCCATGTTGTGCTCTATGACGACCACCGTGTTGCCGCGGTCCACAAGGCGTTGCAGCACCTGCATCAGGATGCGTATATCTTCGAAGTGCAGTCCTGTTGTCGGCTCGTCGAGGATATAGAACGTGCGTCCGGTGTCACGTTTTGACAGCTCCGTGGCCAGCTTTATGCGCTGGCTCTCACCGCCCGAGAGCGTTGTCGACGGCTGCCCCAGTTTGATGTATCCGAGGCCCACATCCTGTATGGTCTTGATTTTGCGCAGAATCTCAGGCACATTCTCAAAGAACTCCACAGCCTGGTTGATGGTCATGTCGAGAACATCGGTTATAGACTTCCCCTTGTATCTCACCTCCAGCGTCTCCCTGTTGTACCTCTTTCCGTGGCACTCCTCGCAGGGCACCTGTATGTCGGGCAGGAAGTTCATCTCAATCGTCTTATAGCCGTTGCCCCCGCAAGTCTCGCAGCGGCCGCCTTTCACGTTGAATGAGAACCTGCCCGGCTTATACCCGCGTATCTTCGCCTCAGGCAGATTGACAAACAGCGACCGTATGTCGGCAAAGACGCCGGTGTAGGTGGCCGGGTTAGAGCGCGGCGTGCGGCCCAGCGGCGACTGGTCTACGTTCACCACCTTGTCAATCAGGTCGAGCCCCTCCACGCTGTCGTAAGGCATCGGGCGCTTCAGCGAGCGGTAGAAGTGCTGCGACAGGATAGGCTGCAGCGTCTCGTTGACAAGCGTAGACTTTCCCGAGCCCGACACGCCCGTCACCACGATGAGCAGTCCGAGCGGAAACACCGCGTCAATCTTTTTCAGGTTGTTGCCCCTGGCCCCATGCACAATGATGGCCTTGTCCGTGGGCTGGCGTCGCTGCCTGTCGCCGGTGTCCACCCTCTGCTGCCCGTTGAGATACTGGGCCGTAATCGTCGAGGTCTTCAGCATGTCAGCCGGCGTGCCCTGAAACATCACCTCTCCACCCTTTCTGCCCGCACGCGGCCCGATGTCGATGATATAGTCGGCAGCAAGCATCATGTCGCGGTCGTGCTCCACCACGATGACCGTGTTGCCCAGGTCGCGCAGCTCTTTCAGCGAGTGAATCAGCCGCTCGTTGTCACGCTGGTGCAGACCGATTGACGGCTCGTCGAGGATGTAGAGCACGTTCACCAGTTGCGACCCAATCTGCGTAGCCAGCCTGATGCGCTGGCTCTCGCCACCCGACAGCGAGGCCGACTGCCTGTTCAGCGCCAGGTAGTCGAGTCCCACGTCCAGCAGGAAGTCGAGGCGCGTGGCAATCTCCTTCAGTATCTCCGTGGCAATCTGTTTCTGCTGACTGTCAAGATGGCTCTCCACCTGGCTCACCCATTGCCTCAGCTCGGCAATATCCATCGACGCCAGTTCCGAGATGTTCTTGTCCCATATCTTGTAGCTCAGCGCCTCGCGGTTGAGGCGCTGTCCGTGGCACTCCGGACACTCCTGCACCGCCAGAAACTGGTCGGCCCATTTCTGTCCGCTGGACGAGTCGTCGTTGTCCATCACGTCGCGCAGGTATTTCACGATGCCGTCGAACGCCACGAAATAGTCGCTCGACGTGTGAACCACCTCCTTGTCAATGCGCACACTCTCAAGCGAGCCATACAGTATCTCAGTCATGGCCTCCTCCGGAATGTCGTCTACGGGCGTCTTCAGCGTGCAGTCGTACTTCTTCAGGATGGCGTCAATCTGCCAGAAAATCATCTGGTTCTTATATTTCCCAAGCGGCATGATGGCCCCTTCGTATATAGAGCGCTTGCGGTCGGGAATCACTTTGTCGAGGTCAATCTCGTTGATGACCCCCAGCCCTTTGCAGCGCTGGCAGGCCCCTTGCGGAGAGTTAAACGAGAAGTTGTTGGGTGCCGGGTCGCTGTAGGAGATGCCTGTGGTAGGACACATGAGCCTCTTCGAGAAATGCTTCAGGGCATTCGTGTCCTTGTCGAGAATCATGATGAGCCCCTCGCCCTGCTTCATGGCAATGGCAATCGACTTCTTCAGCCGCTCGTCGGGCGCGGCCGTGTCTGCCGCAGCCTTCACCTGCAGCTTGTCAATGACCACCTCAATGTTGTGGTTCTTATAGCGGTCCACCTTCATACCCCTCACAATTTCCGTGAGCTCCCCGTCTACGCGCATGGTCAGGTAGCCCTTCCTGCGCATGGCCTCAAACAGCTCCCTGTAGTGTCCTTTGCGGCTGCGCACCAGCGGCGCGAGAATATAGATGCGCTTGCCGGCATAGTCGTGCTGAATCATCTCCAGCACCCGTTCCTCGGTGTATTTCACCATCGGCTCGCCGGTCATGTAGCTGTAGGCCTTGCCCGCTCGGGCAAAGAGCAGTCGCAGGTAGTCGTAAATCTCCGTCGTGGTGCCCACGGTCGAGCGTGGGTTTTTGTTGGTGGTCTTCTGCTCGATGCTGATGACGGGCGACAAGCCCGAAATCTTGTCCACGTCGGGCCGCTCCATGCCCCCCAAGAAGTTGCGGGCATAGGCCGAAAACGTTTCAATATACCGTCGCTGCCCCTCGGCAAAGATGGTGTCGAAGGCCAGCGACGATTTTCCGCTGCCGCTCAGTCCGGTGATGACCGTGAGCGACCTGCGTGGTATGTCTACATCGATATTCTTAAGGTTATGTACGCGCGCTCCGATGACGCTGATAGTTCCCTCGGTCGTCCTATTGTCTTCCACTCGTGTTGCCTCCTTCCGTGTATCCTCTCAGCAGATTGACATCCTTTCTGATGTGATATTCCTTCCCGTCGGCCCCTTTGGCAATCACCTGCACAAAGTAGACGCCTTCCTCCACGTCGCGCCCGTTGTATTTGCCGTCCCATTCGCCGGCGGGGTCATGCCATTCAAAGAGCTTCTGTCCCCAGCGGTTTACGATGATGCCCCTGAAGCTGACAATGCTCCTCCAGCCTTTCTTGGCCTTGTAGACGTCGTTGATGCCGTCGCCGTTGGGCGAGAAGGCATTGGGAAACTCCAGCTTGCTTTCCAGTATAGTGACAATGAGCGTGACCGAGTCGAGCTCGTTGCCCTTATCGTCAAGGAAAGTCTTGAGCACAACGTTGTAGGTGCCCGACTCGTTGAAGGTATATTGCGTGTCCTCCTCGTAGCGCACGAAGATTTCCTGCATGCCCTCCGTCGCGCTGAGCTTGCGGAAATGCCATTCGTACGAGGGCATATAGCCGTCCATGTGCTCCGGGTTGGCCCTGAAGGTGACGTCGAGCGGCGCTTGCCCCTCGTCAATGCTTCTCGTCTCCATGCTCATGCCGTCCTCATCGGTGTAGTAGGCCAGGGGGTTCACCGTGGGGTTCACGTCTTGTGCCGCGGCTCCCAGTGGCAGCAGCGCCATGATGCAGAGCCATACTATCATTTTCTTCTTCATACTCAGTCAGTGTATTGTATAGCGTTATAACGTGCAAAGTTACTAATTATTTCGCAATTCTCCAATAGCAGCCACCAAAATTGTGTTTTTTTATGTTTAATGCCGCAAGAGCCCTCCATATAAGATATGTACCCGTCAGAGAAACTTGCCAAATTAATGCTAAAGTCAATAAAAATTTGCTTATGATGCGCGGGTTTCATGAAAAAGTTGTAATTTTGTAGGCGAAAACAAAGCATACGATATAAATATGACAAAGATACTGCGATATTTTCTGCTGTCTGCGCTCCTCGCTTTCTGCTGTGTGGAAGCCGGCGCGCAGACCATGCAGACCTATAAGGTCAAGAAGAAAGAGACCATCTACGGCATAGCGCGCGACCATGGCATCAGCGTGGAAGACTTGATGCGGGCGAACCCCGGCATGGAGTCTCCCGACTACAAGCTCAAGAAGGGCAGCATCATCTATCTGCCCACAGCCACGTCGGCCGCTTCGGCTACAACGGCGGTCGTGCTGCCTAAGGCAGAGCCGGCGCCCCAGCCGTCTCATCAGTCCACCGATGTGCGTAAGCGTGAGATACGTTTAGGCGTGATGCTGCCCCTGCACAAGGTGAACAACGACGGGCGCCGCATGGTGGAGTACTACCGTGGCATCCTCATGGCCTGCGACTCGCTTAAGAAAGAAGGCATCTCCATCGACGTCCATGCCTGGAACCTGGCCGAAGACGGCCATGTCGACGAGATATTGAAGGACCCGGCGGCCGCGCGGTGCGACGTGATAATAGGCCCGCTCTACTCTAAGTTCGTGCCCGCCTTGTCCGACTTTGTCAAGAAGCACCGCCAGCATCTTGTCATCCCCTTTTCCATCAATGCCGGCCAGCAGCTGGCCTCCAATCCCCACATCTTCCAGGTCTACCAGGCCCCCGGTGCCCTCAACGACGTCACGGCGCGCCGGGTAGCCGACTGGTTCAAGGACTGCCATCCCGTCATCGTCGACTGTGGCGACACCACCAGCACGAAAGGCCCCTTCACTGCCGCACTGCGCAGAATCTACGAGGCGCGCGGCGTGCAGTACAGCCTCACCAGCTCCAAGTCGTCCGACACGCAGTTTGCCTATGCTTTCGTGAAAGACCGCCCCAACGTGGTGATACTCAACTCCTCAGGCAGTCGCGAGCTGAATGTCGTCTTCGGCAAGCTGAGCGCCCTCATAGCCCGCCACCCCGAGGTGCAGCTGGCCGTGTTCGGCTATACCGAGTGGATGATGTACACCCACTATCAGCAGCAGAATTTCTATCGCTATAATGTCTATGTCCCGGCCCCGTTCCACACCAATCTGCAGTCGCCGCTCACCGAGCGACTGATGCATAAGTACCGCTGGAATTTCCGCCAGGACATGATGAACACCTTCCCCCGCTTCGGCCTCACGGGCTTCGACCATGCTATGTTCTTCCTGCGTGGGCTCCACAAATACGGCATGTCGTTCGACGGTGCCGCCGGTCGCTTTGGCTACCAGCCCTCGCAGACCCCGCTGAAGTTCGAGCGCGTCGGTGAAGGCGGCTATCAGAATCGGGCTTACCTCTTCATACACTACAAGCCCGACCACACCGTCGAGACGGTCAACTACTGATAAGCAGATGAACAGATTTGGGTTATATATTTACCACAGCGACACAGCGCGTCACAGAGGTCTGTTACGTGCTGTAAGAAGCACTGCGTCTCAGTGCCTCTGTGGTGAAATACTTCATATACGATGATGAAACGAATCCTCCTCATGCTCTCGCTCGCCGCGGCCCTCGCAGTGCCGTCGGCGGCCCAGGTCGGCGAGCATCGCGGCGAGCTGGCCATCGGTGCCGGCGCAGGCTATGTGATGAGCACCGTGGGCTTCACGCCCCGTGTGCCCCAGAGCCAGCATGGCGGCATGATGGCCGGTGTGGCGGCGCGCTATACCTCCGAGAAGTATTTCAACAGCATCTGTGCCATAACCGGCGAAGTCAATATCGCCCGTATCGGATGGAAGGAGAACATCCTCGACCGCAACGACAAGCATGTGGTGAATGCCCTCACCGGCGCCTACGAGCAGTATCAGCGCGACATGACCTACGTGCAGGTGCCCGTCTTTGCGCGCTTAGGGTGGGGGCGTGAGCGCAGCGGCTTCCAGTTCTTCTTCCAGGCAGGCCCGCAGATGGGCTTCTTCCTCAGCGAGAGCACCACAACCAACTTCGAGATAGAGCACCGCAGCAGCGAGCGCGTGTCGCAGATTGTGGCACAAGACTCCATGGCCGTAGAGCATAAGTTCGACTATGGCATCGCGGCGGGCTTAGGCGTGGAGTATTCCCACCGCCGCCTGGGCCACTTCATGCTCGAGGGGCGCTACTATTATGGTCTGGGCGACATCTACGGCAACACCAAGCGCGACTATTTCGCCCGTTCCAACTTCGGCAACATCGTCGTGAAGCTAACCTATCTGATAGACATACGGAAAACCATTAACCCTAAAATTAAATAACTATGTTTGAAGGACAACCAAAAGGTTTATTCGCGTTGGCACTGGCCAACACAGGTGAGCGATTCGGCTACTACACCATGATAGCCGTCTTCGCATTGTTTCTGAGAGCCAATTTCGGCCTTGACGCCGGCACGGCCGGCATTATCTACAGCATCTTCCTGGGACTGGTGTATTTCATGCCGCTCTTCGGAGGTGTGCTGGCCGACAAGTATGGCTTCGGCCGTATGGTGACCATTGGCATCATCATCATGTTTGCAGGCTACCTGCTGCTGTCGGTGCCCTTAGGCAGTGAGACGCCCGCCCTGATAGCCATGCTGGCATCGCTGCTGTTCATCAGTTTCGGCACGGGCCTCTTCAAGGGCAACCTGCAGGTGATGGTGGGCAACCTCTACGACGAGCCCCGCTATCGCGACAAGCGCGACTCAGGCTTCTCCATCTTCTACATGGCCATCAACATCGGTGCCCTCTTTGCACCCACCGCAGCCGTGAAGATTAAGGAGTGGGCCGAGCTGTCGCTGGGCTTCGACGGCAATGCCGCCTACCACTTCTCGTTTGCCGTGGCCTGCCTCTCGCTGGTGCTCTCCATCGCCATCTACTATGCCTTCCGTTCCACCTTCCGCCATGTAGAGGGCGGCGAGCGCAAGGCCGATGCCGCCGCCAAGGTCGAAGAGGAGCTGTCGCCCGCCGATACCAAGGCCCGCATCGTGGCCCTCTGCCTGGTGTTTGCCGTGGTCATCTTCTTCTGGATGGCATTCCATCAGAACGGTCTCTCGCTGACCTATTTCGCCGATGAGTTCACGGCCAAGAGTGCTTCTGGCGCCGGTGCCATGCCCTTCGACGTCATCAACCTGGTCATGGTTATCTTCATCGTCTATGCCCTCTTCTCGCTCTTCCAGAGCAAGACCGCCAAGGGCAAGGGCATCTCGGCCTGCGTCATTGTGCTGGCCCTGATTGTGCTGGCCGTGAAGTATGTCAATGCTGAAGGAAGTATCGACATCTCGGCACCTAAGTTCCAGCAGTTCAACCCCTTCTATGTCGTAGCCCTGACGCCCGTGTCGATGGCCATCTTCGGAGCTCTGGCAGCCAAGGGCAAGGAGCCCTCGGCACCCCGTAAGATTGCTTACGGCATGCTGGTGGCAGCCGTAGCATTCGCCGTGATGATGTTCTTCTCGTTCGGCCTGCCCATGCCTCAGACCGAGATGGGCCCCGACGGCAAGCCCGTGGCCGTGCATGTAGCCGACGTGACGCCCAACCTGCTCATCGGCACCTATCTCATCCTCACCTTTGCCGAGCTGCTGCTCTCGCCCATGGGCATCTCGTTCGTGTCGAAGGTGGCACCTCCCAAGTATAAGGGCATGATGATGGGTGGCTGGTTTGTAGCCACGGCCATCGGCAACCTGCTCGTCTCTGTGGGTGGCCTGCTCTGGGGCAGAGTGCCTATGTGGGGCGTGTGGGCCGTGTTCCTCGTGCTCTGCCTGCTCTCGGCCGCCTTCATGTTTGCCATGATGAAGCGCCTCGAAAAGGTAAGCTGATGTTTCTCACCCTGATCATATCGACCCTTCTCACGCTCGTAGAACTGAACTGTGAGAATCTCTTCGATACCCGTCACGACCCGTCGAAGCAGGACCTTGAGTTCCTGCCCGACGGGTCGCGTCATTGGACCCCCTATAAGTATTGGGAAAAGCTCAACGCCGTGGGCAAGGCGCTGCTGGCCAGCAGCGACGAGCTGCCCGACCTGGTGGCGCTCTGCGAGGTAGAGGGCGACACCGTGCTTCACGACCTGACGCGCCGCTCGCTGCTGCGCAATGCCGGCTACAGCTATCTGGTCACCGCGTCGCCCGATGTGCGCGGCATCGATGTGGCCTTGCTCTACCGGCCGGTGCGCTTCCGCCCCCTCTGCTACGACTACCTCACGGTGCCGCCCCTGCCCGGCATGCGCCCCACGCGTGACATCCTCTACGTGAAGGGGCGCGTCGTCAGCGGCGACACGCTGCACCTCTTTGTGGTCCATGCCCCCAGCCGCTATGGCGGCGAGCTGCCCACGCGCTCCCACCGGCTCCATGTGGCAGAGACGCTTAAGGCGGCGGTCGACTCCATCGGCATGAGCCATAACATCGTCGTTGCCGGCGACTTCAACGACTATGCCGACAGTCCCTCGCTTCGTTACCTCTCCACCCACAGGCTTCGCAACGTCACGCGCCAGGCCAAGGGCCGCCACGGTGCCCGCGCCACCTATCGCTACGAAGGTCTCTGGGCGAGCATCGACCATATCTTGGCCACGCCGTCGATGGCCAGGCGCGTGGCTGAGGTATACATAGGCGACGCCCCCTTCCTGCTCGAGGCCGACGAGGAGTACGGCGGGCAGAAGCCTTTCCGCACCTTCTCCGGCTTCCGCTATCATGGCGGCACCAGCGACCACTTGCCCCTTGTGGCCCGCTTCCGCTTCTGACTTTCTCCCATAGCATATTCCCCTGTATTTCATGGCGCATCATATTGACGCGCCTCAGTGAAGTGCAAGCCTTCGTAGAGCGCCTGGTGGCCGTGGCGGCTCTCAGGGATAAGATGAATGCGCACGCCGCGAATGTGGCGGTGCGGGTCGAAGTCGTCAGGTCGGTCCACCGGCTGCCCCTCAATCTCAAGTTTCAGCCTCCCGATGAAGTCGAGCTTCACGATGTCGCCGTTTTGCAGGAAGTCCCTCAGCACCACCTGCAGCTCACTCAGCACGGCGAGCACGTCACTGCGCTTCACCGTGCAGTTCTCCTGAATACGGTGGGCAATCATGTCAGTGTCAATCACGTCATTGTGTTGCACACGTGCCACAAACTTTCCCGCCGAAGGAAGAATGCGGCTTTTCTGTTTCTTCAATACATACTGCATCTCGTAATTATTTTATTAAGGTTATAAGTTGTAAACTGACTCGCCGAGTCACATATTCCCCTCTCCTCTGTGCCTCCGTGCCTCTGTGGTGAAATTTAAGGTACACAGAGACTCAGAGACGCAGAGTTTTTTTTTCTTTCCCATATCCCTTCTCCTCTGTGCCTCCGTGCCTCTGTGGTGAAAAATGGTACACAGAGACTCAGAGACTCAGAGTTTTTTTCTTTCCACACCCCTCTCCTCTGTGCCTCTGTGTCTCTGTGGTGAAGATTAAGGTACACAGAGACGCAGAGACTCAGATTTTTTT
>JAGBJJ010000024.1 GCA_017934525.1 Prevotella sp. | reverse complement strand
TGGAGGACACCGGTGAGCCGTGCATTGGAGCCACTGTCATGGTGCAGGGCACAAAGCAGGGCACGAAAACCGACCTTAATGGTCATTTTACCATCGACGTGCCCGCAGGCAAGAAACTGGTGATCAGTTATGTGGGCATGATCACACAGACCGTCGCTGCCAAGAACGGCATGAAGGTGACGCTCGCCTCCGACTCGCACACGGTGGGCGAAGTTGTTGTGACGGGTATGCAGAAGATGGACAAGCGTCTGTTCACCGGTGCCACGACGAAGATTGAGGCCGACAAGGCCAAGCTCGACGGTGTGGCCGACATCTCGCGCTCGCTGGAAGGCCGCGCTGCCGGTGTGTCGGTGCAGAATGTGAGCGGCACGTTCGGTACGGCTCCTAAGATTCGCGTGCGCGGTGCCACCTCTATCTACGGCTCGTCGAAGCCGCTGTGGGTGGTCGACGGCGTGATTATGGAAGACGTGACCGAGGTGGACGCCGACCAGCTGTCCAGCGGTGATGCCGCTACGCTGATTTCGAGCGCCATCGCCGGACTGAACGCCGACGACATCGAGTCGTTCCAGATTTTGAAGGACGGTAGTGCCACCTCTATATATGGTGCGCGCGCGATGGCCGGCGTGATCGTCGTGACCACCAAGCGCGGTAAGGCCGGCTCGTCGCGCATCAGCTACACGGGCGAGTACACCATGCGTCTGAAGCCCAGCTACTCGCAGTTCAACATCATGAACTCGCAGGAGCAGATGTCGGTCTACCGTGAGATGATGAACAATGGTTTCCTCTCATTCATGTCGAGCTACCGTGCATCGACGAGTGGTGTGTTCGGCAAGATGTACCACCTGATGAACGAGTATGATCCCGCCACAGGACAGTTCGGACTGCCCAACACGCAGGAGGCCATGTATGAGTATCTGCGCAAATATGAATATATCAACACCAACTGGTTTGACGAGCTGTTCTCCAACTCAATCTCTCACAACCACTCCGTGTCGATGTCTACAGGTACGGACAAGGCCCAGTACTATGCCTCGTTCTCGGTGATGAACGACCCGGGCTGGACTGAGAAGAGCAAGGTGCAACGCTACACGGCCAACATCAACGCCAACTACAACCTGAGCAAGCACGTATCGCTGAACCTCATCGGCAACACGGCCTACCGCAAGCAGCAGGCTCCCGGCACGTCGAACCAGAGCGTCGACGTGGTGAGTGGCGCCGTGGGGCGCGACTTCGACATCAACCCCTATTCGTATGCCATCAACAGCTCGCGTACGCTCGATCCCAACGAGTTCTACGTGCGCAACTATGCTCCCTTCAACATCCACCACGAACTGGCCAACAACTACATGGAGCTCGACGTGCTCGACACCAAGTTCCAGGCCGAGCTGAAGTACAAGCCCGTGCGCACCGTCGAGCTGAGCGCCATTGCTGCCTACAAGTACTCCACCACCACGCAGGAGCACTTCATCAAGGAGAACAGCAACCAGGCCATGGCCTTCCGCATGATGGACGACGCCACGATGCGCAACTCCAACCCCTGGCTCTACACCGACCCCGACGTGATCAACTCGCTGCCTGAGTCGGTGCTCAACGAGGGCGGCTTCGTGCGCGAAACGCTCTACAAGATGAATTCGTGGGACTTCCGCGCTACGGCCAGCTACAACGACGTGTTCAACGACACCCACACCGTGAACGCCTACGGCGGCATGGAGGTGAACAACATCGACCGCACCAGCAGCTACAATAACAAGGTGGGCATGAACTTTGCTCAAGGCTGGCTCGGACAATACAACTACAAGTACTTCAAGCAGGCCAGCGAGGAGAACTCCATCTACTACTCGATGGGCAACGGCTACAGCCGCGAGGCCTCGTTCTTCGGCACCGCTACCTACAGCTACAAGAGGCGCTACACCGTCAACGGCACCGTGCGCTACGAGGGCTCCAACCGCCTCGGCCGCGCCCGCTCGGCCCGCTGGCTGCCCACATGGAACATCTCGGCAGCATGGAACGCCCACGAGGAGCCCTGGTTTGAGAAGACTTTCAAGAACGTGCTGACCCACGGAACACTGAAAGCCTCGTACTCGCTGACGGGCGACAAGCCCGCCGTGACCAACTCGATGGTCATCATTCAGGCCTACAACCCCTACCGCCCCTATGCCGACGACAAGGAGTCGGGCCTCGACATCACCAGCCTGGCCAACCCCGCACTGACCTACGAGAAGAAGCACGAGCTGAACATCGGCGTAGACCTGGGCTTCCTGAACAACCGCATCAACTTCCAGTTCGACTGGTACAGACGCAACAACTATGACCTCATCGGCCCCAAGCGCACCACGGGTGTGGGCGGCGCCATCGTGAAGTTTGCCAACGTGGCCTCGATGAAGTCGCACGGCGAGGAGTTCACCCTCTCCACGCGCAACATCGTGACCAAGGACTTCGAGTGGAGCACCGACCTGATCTACTCGCACACCTACTGCGAGGTGACCGACTTCGACTCGCGCAACCGCGTCATCGACCTCATCACCGGCTCGGGCTTCACCGAGAAGGGCTACCCCTACCGCTCGCTCTTCTCCATGAACTTCCAGGGTCTGAACAGCTACGGTCTGCCCACGTTCATCAACGAGGACGGCAACGTCGTCACGAGCGACATCGACTTCCAGTCGTATGAAACGAGCCACCTCATCTACGAGGGCCCGACGGATCCCACCGTCACCGGTTCGCTGGGCAACATGTTCCGCTACAAGAACTGGCACCTGAACCTCTTCATCACTTATTCGTATGGCAATGTCGTGCGCCTCGACCCCACCTTCGCTTCAAGCTACAACGACCTGGGCGCCATGCCGCGTGAGTTTGCCAACCGCTGGGTGGTGCCCGGCGACGAGAACCGCACGAACATCCCGGCCATGGCCGACCTGCGCATGATTCAGAGCGACTCGCGCCTGGGCTACGCCTACAATGCCTACAACTACTCGACCGAGCGCATCGCCAAGGGCGACTTCATCCGCATGAAGGAAATCTCGCTGTCATACGACTTCAACCCCAACCTGGTGCGCCACATCGGGCTGAGCAACATGTCGATGAAGCTGCAGGCCACGAACCCCTTCCTCATCTATGCCGACAAGAAGCTCAACGGACAGGATCCTGAGTTCTTCAACTCGGGTGGTGTGGCTGTGCCTATGGCCCGACAGTTCACCTTCACCCTGCGCCTAGGTATCTAATTTAAAACGGACATTTGATCATTGATAACTGACAACTGAAAGATATGAAAAAGAATAATATTATCAAGTTCTTGGCGCTGAGTCTCGCAACCGTGACACTTGCTTCCTGCGATGAGTATCTCGACAAGCTGCCCGACGACCGCACTGAGCTCAACACTGAACTGAAGATTACGCAGCTGCTCGTGTCGGCATATCCCACGTGCAACAACAAGCTGATATCCGAGTTCATGACTGACAACGTGCTCGACAACGGCCGCGCATACAATGCACCCGTCATCATTGAAGACCTCTACAAGATGGTAGACACCTCGGAGGAGGGCAACGACACGCCCTACTACATCTGGAACGGCTACTACTCGTCGGTGGCTACCGTCAACCAGGCTCTCGATGCTGTCATGGCCATGGGCAACCCCGCCTCGCTGCAGGGCGACGTGGCCGAGGCAAAACTCATACGCGCCTACAGCATGTTCAACCTGGCCACGGTGTTCTGCATGGCATGGAATGAGTCGAAGGCCGACGAGTATCTGGGTCTGCCCTACCCGCTCGAGCCAGAACAGGATATCAACACCCACTATGAGCGCGGCACGCTGCGTCAGCTCTATGCCGCCATCAACAAGGATATCGAGGAGGCTCTGCCCTACATTGCCGAGGCTGCCGAAAAATACAAACGCCCCAAGTACCACTTCAACGTGAGGGCTGCCTATGCCTTCGCCGCGCAGTTCAACCTCTACTATCAGAAGTGGGATAAGGCTGCAGAGTATGCCTCGATGGCACTGGGCGCCGACCCCACTGCCGTGATGCGCAACTATGAGCCTTATCGCGAACTGGGTTCGCAGGACTTCTTCAACCTGTGGATTCGCTCCACCGAAGACGCCAACATCATGATGATGGCCACCTACTCAAATGCCCCACGCTACATGAGCGGCACCTACCGCTATGCCCACAACACATCTGTGACACAGTATGAGACCTACTGGGTGGCCGGTCCCTGGGGCAGCGGCTCCGATAAGAACAGCATCATCTACGCCAACAAGATGTATGGCAACAACCAGGTGGTCATGTATCCCACGTTCTTCGAGAATTTCGAGTACACCGACAAGGTGGCCGGCATTGGCTATCCCCACGCCGTGTATCCCGCCTTCACCGGCGACCTGACCATTCTCGACCGTGCCGAGGCCTACATCCACATGCGCCAGTTTGACAGGGCCATGAACGACATCAATACCTGGATTGCCACCCACTGCAAGGACAAGTATGAAGACGGCGAGCTGAAGTGCGCCGCCCCGAAGCCGCTCACAGTGGCCGAGGTCGACACGTTCATCTGCCGCCTTGACTATGCCAAGCGCGTGCCGGAAGGCCAGCGCGACCGCTCCATCCGCAAACACATGTATCCCCAGGGCTTCACCATCGACGCCGAGGGCAGCGACCAGGAGTGCCTGCTGCAGTTCCTGCTCCACCTGCGACGTCTGGAGTCGGTGCGCTACGGACACCGCTTCTACGACCTGAAGCGCTATGGCATCGAGTTCGCCCACCCCATCTCGTTTGAAGACCCCATCGTGTTCATCACCGGCGACCTCCGCGGTGCCGTGCAGCTGCCCAACACCGTCATCGCCGCTGGTCTGGAGCCCAATCCCCGCATGACTGCCGAGGAAATCAAGGCCTACATCGAGAAAACGAAGTACAACTACGAGCCCGAGCCTAATGACGAAGATGATGAAAACAAAGACTAATGACTGAACCGCACTTGTATAATCCATTAACAAAGCCAAGAAATTATGATTAAGTTAAGAGAAATAAGTCTGATGCTGCTGATGGCTGGTACGTTCGGTTTCAGCAGTTGCTCTGACGAAGACCTCAATCCCGTAAGCGTGTTCGACTCGGTCACCAAAGAGGAGAAGAACGAATTTGACAACTGGCTTGAGGAAAACTACCGCAAGGTGTATAACATCGACTTCAAATACCGCTACAGCGACAAGGAGTCAGACCTCGCCTACAACGTGACACCCGCCGAGTTCGACAAATCGAAGGCGCTGGCCATCCTCGTGAAGCACATCTGGCTCGAGGCTTACGCCGAGGCTGCCGGCATCGACTTCATGAAGAGCTACGTGCCCCGCATCATCCAGCTCACGGGGTCCTACAAGTGGAACACCAACGGCTCGCAGGTGCTCGGTACGGCCGAGGGCGGACTGAAGATTATGTTCTACGGCGTGAACGAACTGGATATCGACAACCCGCGCATCAACACCGAGAACCCCTATGAGAGCCACCAGGTGCGCCCCATCGACATGAACTACTGGTTCTTCCACACCATGCACCACGAGTTCTGCCACATCCTGACGCAGAAGAAGGAGTATGACATCTCGTTCCGCGCCATCAGCGCCGCCAACTATCACGCCACCGACTGGATCAACCTGCAAGACAAGAGAGTGGCCAAGGAAGGCTTCGTCACCAGCTATGCCGCCAGTGAATACAACGAGGACTTCGCCGAGCTCTACGCTACCTACATCACCAATACCCCTGAGGGCTGGCAGCTCATCATCGACGCCGCAGGCGATGCAGGAACGGCCATTCTCAACCAGAAGCTCGACCTGATGAAAGAATACTTCAAGAACAGCTGGAACATCAACCTCGACACGCTGCGCAACATCGTGCTGCGCCGCTCTGGCGAAAGTACAAAACTCGATTTACGCACTTTAAAATAAACAGGCATACAAAGATGAAAAAGATATTCTATTTCACACTTTTCAGCATGGCGCTCATGGGCCTCAGCTCGTGCTCGCTGAAAGAAGACGACAACTTCGACGAGAATGCCGCACAGCGCGCCGAGGAACGCATCAAAGAAGTGAAGGATATGCTCTACACAGCACCCAACGGATGGCTCATGGAGTACTATGGCAACCTGAACTTCGGCGGCTATAACGTGATGGTGAAGTTCAACGGCAACGAGGCTACCATCGGCATCGAGAAGTGGGGCACCAACCACGTGGCCGGCGTCGACACCGAGGGCAACGCCATCACGACGACCAGCCACTTCAAGCTGGAGCAGAGCATGGGCGTCATCATCTCGTTTGACGGCTTCAACGAGACGTTCCACTACTACTCCATGCCCAACAACCCCGACTACCGCTACGACACGGCCGACGGCCTGCGCGGCGACTTCGAGTTCCGCGTCATGAGCGCCTCGCCCGACTCTATCATCCTGCGCGGCAAGAAGCACAACAACCGCATCAGGATGACGCCGATTCCAGCCGACAAGACGTGGGCCAGCATCATCAACGAGGCCAAAGAGACCGAAAACTTCATGACGTCGCGCTCATACACCCTCAGCGGGGCCGACCGCAAAGATACGGTGGAGATATCCGTCACCAACAACGGCAACTACCGCTGTCTCATCTTCGAGTACACCGACTCTACCATGCTGAAGCAGACCGTGGCCGCACCCTACATTGTGAAGGCCGACGGCTACTACTTCTACACACCCGTGGAGGTGAACGGCATGCAGCTCGACGGCATCGTCAAGGGCGACACCGACGACCACTTCATCTTCCGCAACAACAGCAACCTGCAGCTCGACCCTGTACTCTACACGCTGGCCGACAATTTCAGGCACTACTCGTGGTACATGCACTACGACGACCTGGGCGACTACGGCCGCCACAACTGGGACAACATGCTGGCAATACTGGAAACTGCCGGACCTAACGAAGACAAGGTGAAGATATATACCGTGACCATCGGTCTGACCTCCGACGGGAAACTTGCTGTCAGCATGACCACTTCCGACGGCAACCCCTATAATCTCTTCTCCATCCGAAGAGTGAGCGACGACGGCACCGAGATGACGCTGCGCCGAAACAACTTAGCCAGCGGCACCAACGCCGACGGCAAGGAGTATCTTAACAACAGAGGTTGGAAGGCCTGCCTCTCGCAGTTCTTCGGTGCTAACGACGGCGGTCTTGCGTTTAAGATGGAGTGCGACAACGAGCGCAACCCGTCGTATATCATCCTGCGCGACACCAGAAACCAGAACAACGTCATCAAGCTCTATTCAGCTCCGTCGTACTTCATGAACGACGCCGGCTACTATAACGACTAAACTCAACTCTGGCTAAGGAGGGAAGGGTGCAACCCTGAGTGCACTCTTTCTCTCTTATTCAAAAATCAACAAAAGTAATTTTACTAACAACATTCAATCATGAAAAAGAATTTACTAGTCATGGCAGCTGTCCTTATGTCTGCCAGCGTAAATGCTCAGAGCATTTCACGTGTTAACGCCATTGCTAATGGCAATCAGATGCTGAAAGACGCCAAGATGGCGTCGACCCTGGTAGAGGCCCCCAAGGCCATGACCGCCAAGAAAATTGCCAAAGCAGCTCCTGCTGACGACATCTTCGGTGGCTACCTGCAGATTGAACTGGCCCACGACGAGAGCATCTCCACCTCGCAGCCTGTCACGATGGAGGCCGCCAACGTGCAGGACAACGAAGGCAACACCTACAACGTGAAGCTGAACGACTTCTGGCGGACCGGCACCGTGATGTATGGCAACTACAACGAGACAACCGGCGAGCTGGTATTCCCCATCCAGATTATTTCTGAATCGACCAAGTCGCTGGGCTACGTCAACGAGTACGGCTCGCTGGAGATTTACGGCATCAAAGCAGGCAACCTTGTGAGCCAAGGCGACATCGTGTTCAAGGAGAACAACGGCAACTTCGAGCTGGTCGACACCCTGAGAGGCTACTATATCTACGCTCCCCAGTTTGTCGACGAAGACACCGGCGAGGAGGGCACCGGCTGGACCTATGCCTTCGACGCCCGCATGGTGCGCTACAACGGCATGATGTCGTTCACTACCACAGCCACCGAATTCCAGACCACTGAGCCGCGCGAAGGTTCTACATGGGCTCACGGCGAGATGCAGGTGAACATCGACGACTTCGAGACCAGCATCGTGGTGAACGGCTTCCTCGGCTCTGGCTGCGTGCAGATTGACCTCTATGACGACGGCACCTGCGAGATGCAGATGGGTCAGGAGCTTGAGCCCACTGAGTATCCCGACAACTGCGGCCGCATGCGCCTGATTGCCGATGCACAGCTCGAGGGCGGTAAAATCCAAGCCGACCAGAGCATCGAGTATATCAGCGGCGACTATGTGAGAAACGTGGCTGAAATCAACGGCGACGTATTCCGCTTCTTCGGTGTCGACGATGAGGGCAATTTCACCTACAACAACTATCTGATGCCTGCCGCCCTCGACTCTGAGGGCCAGGGCTACTGGATGGGCGGCCACTTCTGCGCCTTCGAGTTTGTGCTCTACCACGGTGATGCTACCGGCATTGAGGAGCAGCACATGACCCTCGAGCAGAAGCTGAAGAGCGCCAAGACCTACAACATGCTGGGCCAGCGCGTAGACCGCGCCCAGACGAAGGGTCTGCTCGTGCGCAACGGCAAGAAGTTCCTGAGCAAGTAATCTGCTCGGCCACTGCCTGACAAACCAGTCTGAAAGCCTTGGGATGAAAGGTGTTCATGGTGGAGGGAGTCCCCTCTGGCGGCCTTTTGTCCCAAGGCCTCAGTTTTTTTTCTTAATCACTTAAAACAATTTGCAGAAACCAACGATGACACAGAGAAACAACATGCTGCGCCGCCTGCTGCTCGTCATGATGGTCGTGACGACGCTTCACAGCTGGGCCCGCCCAGGCTGGCAGAAACCCGTGGCCGTGCCACAGCCCGACGGCACCACGGTGACACTGCTGATGCACGGCGACGAGTTCATGAACTTCATGACCACGACCGACGGCTACACCGTGGTGAAGGGCGCCGACGGCTTCTACCATTATGCCGACAAGCGCGACGGACAGCTGGTGCCCACCGGCGTCGTGGCACGCGATGCGGCCGACCGCACCGACAGTCAACTACAGTTCCTGGCCACGCGCCAGCGCTACATGCGTCCCGAGATGACGCCCTCGCAGATACAGCTGAAAGAAGATGCCAGCCGACTCTACACTGCCACGGTGTGGGACGGCAGCCGCAAAGCACCGGCCAAAGTGTTAGGCGGGCGCATCGACTACTCCAAGTTCAAGGGACTGGTCATCCTCGTTGAGTTTACCGACCGCCAGTTCCTGCGCGAAGACGCACTGGCCTTCTACCAGGACCTCACAAGCAAGAAAGACATGAAGGGCTACTACGACGCCTCGGGCGAGCACTACACCGAGATTGACGGCAGCGTGCGCGACTACTTCTACCAGAACTCCATGGGGATGTTTGACCCTACGTTTGACGTGGTGGGCCCCGTATCCATACCCTTCGCATCTACCTACCCGGAGAAAGACAAGAACGTCTACACCATTCTGAAAGAGGCACTCGCCGCAGCCAACGACCAGGTGAACTACCGCAGCTACGACCTCGACAACAACGGCTACGTAGACATGGTCTACTTCATCTTCGCCGGCTACGGCAGCTACATGCAGGGCAACAACGAGAACTACATCTGGCCCCACGCCTCTGACCTCACCTGGTATTCGCGATATCAGGGTCTGCGCTACGACGGCATGGGCTTCAGCCGCTATGCCTGCAGCGTGGAGATACAAGACTTCGAGGCTGCCGCCGCCAGCCACCAGACTCTCGACGGCATCGGCACCATGTGTCATGAGTTCGGCCACGTGCTGGGCCTGGCCGACCACTACGACACCGACTACGAGAAGAACGGTCAGGCCGAGCATCCCGGCCCGTGGGACATCATGGCCGGCGGAACCGACTACAACGGCGGCTACACGCCGGCAGGCTACAATGCCTACGAGCGTTACTCGCTGGGCTTTGCACCCCTGCAGACCATCGACGTGGCTGGCAAATATGAGCTGGAACCTTTCAACACTTCTAACCAGTTCTATCGCATCGCTACGGGCACGAAGAAGGAGTTCTTCTACGTGGAGAACCGACAGAAGACGGGCTGGGACCGCTTCCTGCCCGGTCACGGACTGCTCGTGTGGCGCGTTGACTCTACCAACAGCAACGTGTGGGAGGACAACACCGTGAATGCCAGCGCCTCGCACATGTACTTCGAGCTGCTGAAGGCACGCCCGGAGAGGGGCATGGGCACGGCCTACGTTCCGTTCCCCGGCGCTGGCAACGTGGCCGACCTGACGCACGACGGCAATCCTGCACTGCTGTCGTGGGCCGGACAGGAGGCCGCGCTCGACCTCTTCGATATCTACGAACGCCCCGACGGCACTATCATCTTCAACGCAGGCAAGAACTTGTACGAGGGCACCATGGAGGACTTCGAGCAGATGGCCTACACTAATGAAGACGCCAGCGCACAACCCGGCGTGTTCACCGCATGGGACCTCGACAAAGCCGTCATCGCCAGCGTCGCGGCCGAAGGGCTTGGCAACGGCGAACGCGTGGCAAAGCTCAACCGTTCGGGCTCTATCACCACGGCCGACATGGAGAAGCCGCTGCGCAACCTCAGCTTCCAAGTGTGGTCGGGTGCGCAGCAGGTGAGAATCAGTCTGCGCGAAAACAGCTCGGGCTCGTGGAAGACGGTGAGGAACACTGAAGGCCAGACGCAACTGACGCTGAAGAGGAACGACACTGCCACCCTCTCCTACAAGCTCAACCTGCCGGTCGGCACCCGGCTGCAGATACAGATGGTGGCCACCAGCGCTGCTGCCGTGGCATACGTCGACGACCTTAAACTGAGCTACGACGATGCCTCGCTGAGCGGCATCGACGATGTGACGACCGACAGCTCTGCCCACGCCAAGGCTACCTACAACATGAGCGGACAGAGAGTGGCCGACGGTTATCGCGGCATCGTCGTCAGCAACGGCAGGAAGATTTTGGTGAAATAGTATTCTCTTGTCATCCACAGAACCACGAATTACGCGAATTACACGAACTGCGAATCACGCGAACCACGAATTACGCGAACCACGAATTACGCGAACCACGAATTACGCGAATTACACGAAATGCAAATTACACGAAATGCAAATTACACGAAATGCACAAACTGCGAATTACGCGAATTGTACGAACTACGAATTACGCGAATTACACGAACTGCGAATTGCACTAATTGGTAAATAAGAAAAATCCACATGGTGAAAAGATTCTGATAGTCCTACGAATGAACTTATTGGGGCAGAAGATTCAGTTCGCCGTTGGCAACTGCTTTAGGATGTTATCACCACATAGAGTAAAATAATTCGCAAAATTCGTGCAATTCGTGGTTCGTACAATTCGTGTAATTCGTGGTTCGTACAATTCGTGTAATTCGTGGTTCGTACAATTCGTGGTTCGTGCAATTCGCGTAATTCGTGGTTCGTGCAATTCGCGTAATTCGTGGTTCGTGTTTTTTAGAAGCATCCGACAGGCAGGCTGCCTGTCAAACTGTTCCAACCCACACACGAAAAGAGGAGCCCTCTCGAAAGGACTCCTCTTCATGTGACTCGTTTGGGGCTCGAACCCAAGACCCCAACATTAAAAGTGTTGTGCTCTACCAACTGAGCTAACGAGTCTCCCATATATTTGCATAAAAGCGGATGCAAAGGTACTATGTTTTTTTGAATTATCCAAATTTATTTCAATTAAATTTTTCTGCACCCCCCGATTTTCATCATTTTTCCCACTCTCTGAGCGCCTTCTGGTAGCAGTCGCGGCACAACGGCTCATACTCTTGCGTCTCGCCGAGCATCACCTGCTTGTCATTGTCCACCTTGCGATGGCTCACATAGGCCAGCGCACCGCAGTGCACGCAGATGGCATGCACCTTGGTCACCTCGTCGGCGATGGCGCAGAGCGCAGGCATGGGGCCGAAAGGCTTGCCCTGGAAGTCCATGTCGAGCCCGGCAATGATGACGCGTATGCCACGGTAGGCCAGCTCATTGCACACCTCTACCAGACCGGCGTCGAAAAACTGCGCCTCGTCGATGCCCACCACATCGATGTCGCCAGAGA
Source organism: Prevotella sp. (assembly GCA_017934525.1). GTDB lineage: Bacteria > Bacteroidota > Bacteroidia > Bacteroidales > Bacteroidaceae > Prevotella. The sequence goes on along the minus strand of JAGBJJ010000024.1, from coordinate 19,386 downwards.
GCAGCAGGATGCTGGCCGACGAGTCGATGGGCGTCGACTTGATATGCTTCTGGTCGTGGCTCACCACGTCTTCCTCACTGTATCTGACGTCGATGGCGGGCTTGAAAATCTCAACCCGCTGCTTGGCAAACTGGGCGCGCCGCATTCTGCGAATCAGTTCCTCCGTCTTACCCGAAAACATCGAGCCGCACACCACTTCTATTCTGCCAGGCCGGTGCGCCTCACCTGTCAAGTTTGATGTCATAATGGGTGCAAAGGTACGAAAAAACAAGCGAAGGACAAAATAAAGTCGTTGGTTTTTCTTGTGAGCGCCAAAATTCTGTCTGTCTGCAGTATTCAGTTTGCAGACCCCTTGCCGAAAAGCACCAGGGTCTGCAAACTGCATGCATCAACGGCGGGGGGCAGCCACCACCTTGCGGCCATCCTTGACATAGAGTCCACGGACGGGTGCAGAGACCCTCATGCCGCTGAGGTTGTAAGTCTGTCCGCTGCTCTGTCGGCTCTGCTCCACCTCGCTGATGGCAGTGATCACGTCGCCGGGCAACATCACCCTGGCAGCGGCGATGTCGGCGGGCACCTCGAAGAAGCCGCTGAAGGCGTTCACCATGGCGGTCTCGGCGGTGGCGGCGGTCAGCGTGCCGTCGGCTGCAGGCAGCAGCCGTGTGCCGTCAGTGGCCAGCGTGGTGGGGGCGAAGGTGCCGCGGAAGGTGATGTCCTCATGCGTATAAGTGCTGTAGTCCCACTTCTGGTAGCTGCTGTAGCCGGGATAGGGGTTAGCCGATATCTGCACAGCCGTAAAGGTGGGGTTGGCCACGCTCTTTGTCGGCTTGATGAGGTAGACGGCGGTGCCATACGAGCCGTAGGTAGAATAGTCGTACTTCTGGAACACGAAGTAGGCGCCGTCGGCCGTGATCTCACTGTTGCGGGTGTCGAGCGAATAGAGCTCGGTACCCTCTCCGAAGACAGACTCTATGCGGGCTGCCGACATGTTGAAGGGCACGCTCAGCACAGCCAGATTGCCGGCCTCGTAGCTCAGGTTGTTGATGGTCACCGTGGCCAGAGGAATCTCCTTGCTCAGGTCGTTCTCGGCTGTGGCGTCGAGAGTGACGGGTGTGGGTGTGGCCATGCCCTCGCTCTCGAAGAAGTTGGCCGAGATGACTCCCAGCTTCATCTCGTCGCCCCAGCGGCTGGGCGAGTGATAGAACGGACCTGCGAAAGCTCCCTTCTGATTGTTGAACAGGCTGAGAGTGAGGTTCTGGTAGTGTATGTCGCTCACCTCCAGATAGTCGCCCGTCTCGTCGTAGAGCCGCTCCTGATACTGCACATAGAACAGGTTGCCCTGCACCTTCACGTAGGAGTAGGCATACGTGGCGGGACTTGCCTTCAGGTCGGCGATGGTCACCACCTGGGGCACCAGATCGGCTGCCTCGCCCTTGGTGAGTTCAATAGTCGTTCCCAGAATGGTGTTGCCGTTGGGGCTCTGGGGGGCGTAGCTGCCCGTGACGGAACCCGAGACGGTCTTGCCCACATAGTCGCTCAGGTCGGTCAGCGTGCCTACAGGCATAGAGACGCGGGTGCCGTCTTGTCCGTCCCAGAGATAAAGGTAGTCGCCGCTATATTCCGACACGGCTCCGTAGACCACGGTGCCAGCCAGGAGCGTCAGTTTCACCATGCCGCCCTGGTTGGCCTTCAGGTCGGCAATGCCATTCACGTCGGTTGCGTCTTGCGCAACGGCGGCGCCGCCGGCCATAGCCAGCCAAAGCGCCATCATAAACTTGAGTGTCTTCTTCATTTTTTGAAGTAAAGGTTTAGTTTGGTTTATACTCTATTTTGCAATGTATTTCTTTCCGTCCACCACATACAGGCCCTTGGCACGAGGAGCGGCGACGCGGCGACCTTGCAGGTCGAATACCGTGTGGCGCACGTCGCTGGCACCAAGGCGCACGTCGCTGATAGCGTTGGCCTGCCCCTCCTTGACGGTGATGGTGTTGATGTGGAACATCGAGTAGTTGTCCGTCCCGGCGTAGGGCGTCGTCAGGTGCAGTCCCACGCAGCCGATGGTCTCAACGTCCTGCTGCGGCAGGCCGATCTCGTAGTCGCTGTAGAGGGCCACGCCATTTTGGAAGATGGAGGCGGCTATGGTGAGGTCGTTCAGCACCTGCTGCTCCTCCACCTCGTTGGTCTTTCCGAAGGTGACGCTGAGCTTCTCGGTGAGCAGCGAGCGCAGGTGGAGCACCACCTTGTAGTGCTTGCCGGCCTCTAAGCGCAGGGGTGGCGAGAGCAGCCACTCGTCGGCGTCGATGCCGGCGTTGTAGATGCCAGGGTTGAGGAAGTAGACGGCTCCCGGGTCGTTGTTGCCCAGCACGTATTGCGGCGCCATGGTGTTGTACACCCACGAATAGTAGTCGCCGTTGGCATCCACCTCAGTCCACTGGTTCAGGAAGCGAGTGTGGTTGTCGAAGCTCTCCACAAAGTCGCCCTCGGTGAGGCTGATAGGTGCGCCCAGGACGTAGGTCTTCGGGGTGTACTGTCCCGCCTGTCCGAAGGCGTTGCTGGCTATCACCTCATAGCTGTAGGCTCCCAGTCGGCGCAGGCTCTGGTCGGTGAAGGTGCGCTCGGTGAGCCCCTCGGCCACCAGCATCAGGTCGGGGTAGCGACGTATGCTGTAGGTGAGCCCCTCGGTGGTGAAGTATCCATTGTGGTAGCCGCGCACAGGTTCGTCCCAGCTAATGATGGCACTCTGGCAGCCTTCGCCCACCTTGACACTGATGTTCTGCGGCTCGTCGGGCCAGTCGCGGCCTATGTAGGCAAAGCGGAAGGCGGTCTCGCCCTTGCCGGCGGTGTTCACGCCATAGACCACGTAGCGGTGCTGCCCGGTGGGCACGTTCTCGTCGGTATAGGTCTGTGCGCTGGCAGCAAGTGTGGCCACCACCTCGCCGTCGCGCTCCACGACGATGCTCTGCAGGTCGGTGAGCGGATCGCCGCCAAACGTCTGCGTGGGCACGCTCCAGGTGAGCGTGGCCGCGGCGACGCCGCCGTCGGCGGACTTCACCACGAGGTCAGAGGGGGCTGCAGGGGCTGCCTCGCCGTCGAGCACGTAGGGTATGTAGAGTGCCTGCAGGGCTGCGTCGTCGCCCACCTGAGCCACGTCCTCGAAGGCCACGGGCGACTGCGACACATCGATGCGCACCAGGTAGAGGAAATCCTTGCGGCTGTCCAGCTTCGAGCTGCGATCAGCCAGATAGATGAGCCCCGTGGTGTGGTCGAACTCCATCGACTGCTCGAAGTAAGAGAACAGGTACTCGTCGCCCAGCGTGACCAGCTTGACACACTGTCCCGAAGTCTTGTTGATGAGGTAGAGCGAGGCGTCGTTGGTATTGAAACCATAGAGCCGCCCGTCGTAGCTGCACGCGATGGAGCCGAAGCCCGTGACTGAGAGAGGAGTCACCAGGGTGGGCTGGCCCGTGGCGAGGTCGAAGCTGTAGAGACTGTTCTTGCCCAGCTCGAAGCCTACGGCATACATCGTCTTGGTGGAGTAGTCGTAGGTCATGTCCTGAAACTTCAGGTAGGTGTTGTAGCTGTCCTCGCTCCAGTTGCCTATGACGCGACGCTCGCCCGTCGACAGGTCGTAGGAGATGAACGACGAAGGCACAGGCCCTTCTGTGATGTCGTAGCGGTAGGTGCAGGCATAGTAGATGCCGTCGGCCACGGCACCTGCAAACCAGCCCTCGGCCCCGTCGCCCGGGGCAATAATCTCAATGTTCTGAGGGTCATCCATGTAGAAGCGACCCAGGCCGTAGTCGGCGGTGCTCTTGTTGGTCATGAAATAGCCGTAGACCAGTCGGTGGGGCACAGTGGCCGCCCACAGGGGCGCCATCAGCGCCGCTGCAACGATAGTAAGTAGAAACTTTTTCATTCTGTCATTTTGTTTATCTATTTAATAATGTATATGTTTCTGTTGATGATGCGTAGGCCGGGAGCCGTCAGACTGCCAGGCAGTTTGCGACCCTGCAGGTCGTAGGCAGACTCGCAAGCCCGTGGATTCGCCAAATGGCCAGCTGGCTGCTGAACGGCCGCAGCCTCGTCGGCGCGGAAGTCGAAGTACACCGTGCCGTCTTCGGCTTCGCGTATGCCGGTCAGGGGTCGACCCACGGCTTCGCCCGTATGCCACTCACGTGGACTGAACGCTGTCGCCTCGCCGGTGCCGGGGAAAGGATCGCTGCCGTAGGTGGCTTCGGTCTTGAGGCCGTCGGCAGCTATCAGCTCCACATGCTCGTAGGCGCCATTGCCCAGCCGGTTGACGTGGTTGGCCGCCCATATCTGCGGCACGTAGTGTACGTGGGTCACGATGAGTCCGTGGCCTGGCAGCGCACTGTCCCATCCCACCAGCTGGCGGTTCTCTATAGTGTAGTACTCGTTGGGGTCATCGGGGTTGACGATGAAGCAGGCCTCATTGGAGGTGCCCAGCGGCGTCAGGGCTACGCCGAGCGCGGGCTGGTCGAGCACCGTCGGCGTGAGCCAGCCCACGGTATAGCGATCCATAGCCGTGTAGCCGGCGGGGGTGCGGGTGTCGTCGTTGTAGAGTCCCTTGTCCATAATGTCCCACGCCATCATGCCCATGGCCATGGTCATGCTCGCGGTGCTGGTGTCGTAGACGTCGGGCAGGCCGAGGATGTGGCTGAACTCGTGGCAGAAGGTGCCCACGCCGTCGGTCACGGCCCCCTCGTTGCCGTGCAGCTCGCAGGTGCAGGCTGCCACGCCGAGGTAGAGTCCGTCGAAGGTGGTCCAGGTCTCGTAGGTCATGTCGAGCATCTTAGGCCAGATGCACTCCATGGGACCTCCCTGCGATTCGCCGTAGCCTGCAAAGATGACGAACACGAAGTCGACCGTGCCATCGTTGTTGACGTCGAACTGGGTGAAGTCGGTGCCCTGAGCCTTGGCTGCCTTGCAGGCGTCTTCGATCATCTCGGGGGCCTTCTCGTTCTCGCCGTAGTAGCGGCGATTGTGGGGCAGAGTGAGCGGCCCCACCACCTCGAACTGCGGGGTGAACCGCCCGCCCGACTGCGCCACGAAGTAGTCGTAGACGCTGCCCGAGGCATGAGGGCCGTCGTAGTGCGCCTGGTTGGCCATGGCGTCGAAGGTGGCATGGGCGTCGGGCGTGGAGAACTTCACGTCCTCGTATTCGGCCAGGATGACCAACCCCTTCACCACGCCAGTGGTGGGAAACTTACGAGTGATAGTGGCTGGCGCCACCTTGCGGCGTGCCTGTTGCACCGTCTGCCACTGCTGCTCTATCTGCCGACGCGCGGCCTGCTGGTCGGCGGCATAGCTGAGGCAGCCTGCAGCGCCTTCTTGCAGTATCAGCCCTCGGTCGTCTTCATAGTAGTGTACATGCTCGTCGCCCCGCAGGTAGACCTCCACGGTGCGGCCGTCGGCCATTGTCTTCTTGATCTTGCCGGGATAGGCGGGAGCGGCCTGTGCCGTAGTGGCCATGCCCAGCAGCAGGGCCAGCAGCCCAAGGGTATGTAGGAATTGCTTCATCGGGTATATATCTTTTTGGTTTCACCATTGCCCATGCGCATGATGTGGAGCCCGCGCCCTGCCGACGTCAGGCGTCGACCCTGCAGGTCGTAGACTGAGAGCGCCTCCTGACTGCCTGCTGCAGCCGTCTGGCCGATGCCGCTCTGCCCGTCGGCTGCGGCAATGCTGCCTATGGCGGCGTTCACCACCTCGCCCGTCTCGCGGTTGAAGAGCAGGGCAGCCAGCGAGAGGTTGCGTTTGTCCTGCAGCAGGGTGGCGCTGATCTCTGGCAGAGGCGCAGAGAGGGTGTAGGTCTGTGTCTGTCCGGCCACCAAGGGTGCGGCAATGCTGCCGTCGATGCCCTGAGAGATGCCCCAGGCAGCCATGGCCACGTGGTTGTAGTGCAGACCGGCCAGGCGGCTGCCGCCCCTGACGATGTCGTAGAGCGGCGTGCTCTCGAAGTAGGACGCCTGTGCCGCAAACTGCGAGTAGCTGTTCTCCTGGTTCCACGACGAGATGTTGCCATGCAGGTCGTCGGCCACGAGCACGAAGGCCAGGGCGTAGGGGGCGTCATCGCGGTTATACCGGAAGGTGATGTTGGCCTGAGCCTCGAAGACCGTGCTGTCGGCGTTCCAGCGGGGAGCCACCGTCAGGGCCGCTTCGCTCTGATAGGTCAGCAAGCGGTTGATGTCGCGGTCGATGTAGATGTTGTCGTTGATCTTGTACGACTGGTCGGTGCCGTGGTAGGGGTCGCAGCCCAGCACGCGGTTGAGGTAGGCATAGGGGAAGCCCGACACCGTGTTCAGCACGGCGTTGTAGTTGTTGGTCTTCTGCTCGATGGCCATGAGGTCGCCGCCATGCACGGCGATGAGCACCGTCTGGTCGCCCATGTGCTCGTGCAGGTAGTCCAAAGCCACCATGCCGCGCGGGCACCACCCGCACCAGGTGCCGGTGAACTCCTCTACCAGTATGCGGCGCTCCGACGCCTCGGTCACGGTGATGATCTTCAGGTCGGTCATCTGCGGCGCCGTCTCGTCGCTGCTGCCGTTCACCTGCCTCAGCGTCAGCCTCACGTCGTGCTGGCGGAAGTCGGCGTCAGGGGTCAGCGGCACACCGACGACCGCCGTGCCGCCGATGGTGGTGTAGGGCTGGGGCAGCGTGTAGGTCTGCATGTCACCTTCAGTGCCGTCAACGGTCCAGCTATAGCCTATGCTGCTGATGCCCAGCAGACCCTCGTTGGTCAGGTAGACGGGCACGCTGCCCTCCTGGCCGCCCGCGAGTGTCACGCTCTCGGCCGCCATGAGTGAGGCCTTGTTCTGCGGCACGGTGGGGTTGCTCAGCAGCACTTGCAGCAGCAGGTCGCCATAAGGTGATCCCGACAAGTCCTGCCAGGTGCTTAACGACCGGTGGGCATGGAAGAAGAAGGCATTGTCCTGCGTCTTGCTGCCGTAGCAGCAGAGCGGGTAGTTGCCGGCATCGGTGGCGGCCTGCGTCACCGTGAACGTGTAGCCTGCATAGACGCTGTCTTCCACCTCGTAGGGGGTGTCGAGCAGCACGCGTATGTAGCCTTGGCTCATCGTGCGCAGGGCCTCTGCCGACACGTCTTTCACCTGCACGTCGGCGGAATCGGCACTGGCGGGCAGTTTTTTCGACAGCCATACGCGCACATGCTCTATGTGCTCCGTGGCGGGCAGCATGAAGGCTATGCCGTGTACGGTGGCGCCATTGAGCACGGCCGACGCGCGGGTCAGCTTGACGCAAGCGTCGTAGGTGTCGGCGGTCTCCATGCCTAAGAGTCCGATGTCGTTAGGGTCGTCGGGCAGGGCCTGACAATAGCCCCACCAAGCCTGTCCTGCCTGCGGGGTTTCTGCAGTCTGTGCGGCGGTCGGCAGCGAGGTCTGCACAAGTGCCAGCAGCAACAAATAAATGAAAATGGGTTTCTTCATGTCGCGTTAAAAATCTTTAGCGCGTCAAAATTAAAGAAAAATATTTATATGTCTTTTTTTTTACACAACTTAACACAAGTTTAAAGATTTTAGGTAGTTTTCCTTTTAATTTCACAAATTTCCTTTCATTTTTGACGCTATGTTCAAAAATATTCGTACTTTTGCACCGAATCTTACTTCGTCAGTCGCTGATGGCACAGGAAATAAGCATCAGACAAAGCCTTAGCCGCTCCTATAAAAGCACAATGGTGCAGCAGCACAGGTTGGAGCAGTTCAAGAAAGCCCTGCAGGCCTTCTTGCTTGAGCGTGACACCGTGTCGCAGGACGAGGAATACAACAAGAAGCTGATTGACAAGTTCCTCACAGCCGCTTTCTATTCAGGCACGAATGCCATCAACACCAACAACCCCACCGACCTGGTCATCTTTGCCGATGCGCAAGCCAAGGGCAGCCACCCTGTGGTGCTGTTCGAGGTGAAGATGCCCGACAACGACGAGATGGTGCGCCGCGATGACCTGAACCGCAAGGCGCTGCACGAGCTGGTGCTCTACTATATCCGCGAGGAGGAGCTGCAGCACAACACCGACATCAAGCATCTGGTCGTCACCGACGGCATGCAGTGGTTCTTCTTCGACAAGCAGGTGTTCTATGACTGCTTTGTGGCCAAGAAGACTTTTTGCAAGAAGGTGCTGACGGCTGACCAGGAGAACAGCAAGACCCAGTATATTTTCCAGAAAATCATTGCGCCGCACGTGGCCAGTCTGGGCGACGAGCTGAAGTATTGCTACCTGAACCTGGGCGATGCCGCCCGGCAGCTCGACAGAAAGGAGGCAACGCGCAGCCGTGCACTGGAGGATGCCTACAAGCTGCTGTCGCCCACTTTCTTGCTGAAGCAGGCCGTGATGGCAGACCACAACGAGCTGAACGAGGAGTTCTACTTGGAGCTGCTCTACATCATGGGCCTTGAGGAGGTGATGCAGGACGGCGTGGCCAAGATTGTGCGCTGTGCCGAAAGCCGGCGCCGTCGCCACTCGCTGATGGAGGAGACCATCTTCGCGCTCGACATGCGCAGCGACATCGGCGATGATGAGGAGTGCGAGGACATCGCGCTGGGCCTGGTGCTGACGTGGGTCAACCGTCTGCTGTTTCTGAAACTGCTGGAGGCTCAGCTGCTGGAGTTTAACGGCGAGGAGGGCCGGAAGTTCCTGACGCCCGACCGCATCCCAACTTTTGCCACCCTGAACGACCTCTTCCTCTATGTGCTGTCGCAGCCGTTGGACGAGCGCTCAGATGACATCGCGAAAGATTTCGAAGATGTTCCCTACCTGAACAGCTCGCTGTTCGAATATTCGCCACTGGAGCTGCGCTATGGCACCGTCAAGCAGCTGTTCAACGGACGGATAGAAGTGTTCCGCCGCACGCGTATCCACGACGAGCAGCGGCGCCTGCTGCGCGGTGAGCGACCCGTGCTGGAGTATCTGTTGCGTTTCCTCGATGCCTACGACTTCAGCGGCAGCCCGAAGGAGCGTCAGGACGATGACGAACAGAAGACGATCATCAACGCCGCAGTCCTCGGTGTCATCTTTGAGAAAATCAATGGTTATAAGGACGGAGCATTCTTTACACCCTCGTACTTGTCAGAGTACATCTGCCGCGAAACAATCCGCAGAACCGTGGTGGAGCGCTTCAACAAGCATTACGGATGGACATGCGGCAGCTTTGAGGAGCTGGCGAACAGTGTTAAAATCGACCATGCGTCATTGAATACCGCTAACGACATTATCAATTCAATTCGCATTTGCGACCCATCCGTAGGTAGCGGTCATTTCCTTGTATCGGCCCTTAATGAGCTGTTGCTTGTAAAATACGAGCTGAACTGCCTGCTCTATTTTGATTCTTACAAGATTATAAACGAGTATTCTATTTCCGTTGAGGATGGCGAATTTGTACTCAGAGACACCGAAGGGAAGATAGTTAAATATGACACGAAGTCAGAAAGGCTCAGGTTGCTCCAGAAGTCCCTTTTCGAGGAGAAGCGCACGCTGATAGAGCATTGCCTGTTTGGCGTTGACCTCAATCCCAAGAGCGTGGAGATCTGCCGCCTGCGCCTGTGGATAGAGCTGCTGAAGAACGCTTATTATGAAAAAGGTGTGCTGCAGACACTGCCCAACATCGACAGCAATATCAAGTGTGGCAACTCACTGATTTCCAAATATCCTGTGCATGTAGGCCGTAGCGTCATCGACAGCGAAAGGCTCAGCGAGCTGGAACACTACAAGCAACTGAACGAGGCCTACAAGAACTGCAACGAAAAGCGATGCAAGTGGGCCATGATGCGCGAGATGGACCAGTTGCTGCGCAGCACGATGGTGCTCGACCAGCAGCAGCGCTCGCTGTTCAATGTGTCGGAGGCAGTGGTGACATCGGCCATGGACTGGATGACGCAGTTTCCCGAGTTGCTCGACGGCGATGGGCGCTTCTTGGGATTTGACGTCGTCATGGGCAATCCGCCCTATATCAACATGCAGTCGCTGCCCGACATGACCGAGGTCTACGAGCGGCTGAAACAACCTACGGGTATCGACAGCCATGAGGTGAAGGCGCTCTATGAGACCTATTCGCCCACGGGCGACATCTGTTCGCTGTTCTTTGAGCGCGGTCGCCAGCTGCTGAAGCAGGGTGGCCGGCTGTGCTACGTCACCACCAGCAAGTGGCTGCGGACAGGGTGGGGCGAAAACACACGCCGATTCCTCACCGCGCAGACCAACCCGCAGTTGCTGGTTGACTTCCCCAAGCTGAAGCTGTTTAAGAAAGCCACCGTCGAGGTCTGTGTGCTGATGTTTACCCGGGGTGATAACCTTCACCAGATGCAGGCCTGCCCGGTCACGAAAAAAGAAGACCGTCTGGCCGATTATGTCAATGCCAACATGATGCCTTGTGACTTCAACGACGGTGAGAGCTGGGTCATACGCTCGGAGGCTAACAAAGAGATTCTGGCGAAGGTCAAGGCATGCAGTAAACCACTTGGCGAGTGGGGAATGAACATCAATTTCGGCATTAAGACCGGCCGCAACGACGTGTTTATTGTTTCTGGCTCCCAGCGGCAGCAGATTCTTGATGCCTGTGCCACCGACGACGAGCGGCAGCGCACCGACGAACTGCTGCGCCCGGTGCTGAAGGGTCGCGACCTGCGGCGCTTTACCGCCAACTTTGACGACCGCTGGCTCATCCACACCCACAATGGCATTGCCGAGCAGAACATCCCAGCCGTCGACATCGATGAATACCCAGCCGTCAAAGCCTATCTTGACGAGCATTATGACCAGATAAAAGACCGCGGCGACCGGGGCCGCACGCCCTATCACCTGCGTAATTGCGTCTACTGGCCCGAGTTCAGCAAGCCGAAAATCGTGTGGGGAGACATCGCCGATGTGCCTAAATTCGCATTAGACGAAGAAGGCTGCTATTTCAGCGAGAACACGACCTATTGGATGACAGGTTCACATCTTGTTTTCCTCCTGGTTTATCTCAACTCTCCGCTGTCAGCTTATCTGTTCTCAAAGGTTGGAAACACGACAGGAGCAGGCTCTGTCCGCTGGCAGAAATACAAAGTGGAGAAGCAGCTGGTGCCAGTCCTCACGACTGAGGATGAAGACCGCATCGGTGTGCTCTACCACCAGTATATGGCTACCCAAGACCAGCGCTGCCTTGACGAGGCCTACGCCCTCATCAACCAGCGCGTCGGACTGACACCTCAGGAGGTGGACGTCGTCAACAGGCAATTCGGTGAGCCTAAAAACAATTAAGGGAATGGGAACACTATACATAGTACCCACACCTGTGGGCAACATGGAGGATATGACGCTGCGCGCCATACGCATCCTGAAGGAAGTAGACTTGGTGTTGGCTGAAGACACCCGCACGTCGGGCATCCTGCTGAAGCACTTTGAGATAAAGCAACAGCTCTTGTCGCACCACAAGTTCAACGAGCACGGCACGAGCGCAGCCGTCGTGGAGCGACTGCTGGCCGGGCAGAACATAGCCCTCGTCAGCGACGCCGGCACGCCGGGCATCAGCGATCCGGGATTCTTCCTTGTGCGCGAAGCCGTCAGGGCGGGCATCGAGGTGGTGACGCTGCCGGGGCCGACGGCTTTCGTACCGGCACTGGTGAGCAGCGGCCTGCCCTGCGACCGCTTCTGCTTCGAGGGCTTCCTGCCGCAGAAGAAAGGGCGCCAGACGCGCCTGGAGCAGCTGCGGAGCGAACAGCGCACCATGGTGTTCTACGAGTCGCCCTACCGCCTGCTGAAGACGCTCGGGCAGCTGGCCGAAGTGTTCGGCGCCGACCGCCAGGCCAGCGTCTGCCGCGAGATATCAAAGGTGCACGAGGAGAGCGTGCGCGGCACGCTGCAGGAGCTGGCTGAGCACTTCACCCAGACCGAACCAAGAGGAGAAATTGTCATCGTCGTGGCAGGTGCACCCGACGAGAAGACAGAAAGAGAGAGAAAGCACCATTCAGAAGAACAGTCATAATAACAACAGAAAGCGAATGATTATGAAAAAAATTGGTTTGTTTGCCGTTGTGTGCTTAGCGCTTGCCGCATGCCAAGACGGCGTCAATCCTGCTCAGAATGCAGCCTTGACACAGAAAGTCGACTCGCTGACGAAAGTCAACGCGCAAAAAGACACGGAAATCAACGACATGCTCTCTACGCTCAACGACATCGAAGAGGGCTTCCGCGAAATCTCTGAGGCCGAAGGCCGCGTCACGGTGGCCAAGCGCGGCGAGGGCGCCAACTCGACGGCCCGCATACGCGAGAACATACAGTTCATCCAGACCACCATGGCACAGAACCGCGAGCTCATCAACAAGCTGCGCCAGCAGGTGCGCCAGGGCAGCGTGGGCAGCGAGCAGCTCAAGCGCACCATTGAGAACCTCACCTCGCAGCTCGAGGCCAAGGAGCACCAGCTGCAGGACCTGCGCGCCGAACTGGAGGCTAAGGATATCCACATTGCCGAGCTCGACCAGCAGGTGGCTACGCTCAACGAGGACGTCACCACCCTGCAGGATGACAACCAGCAGAAGCAGCAGACCATCAACACGCAGGATAAGCAGCTCAACACGGCCTGGTTTGTGTTTGGCACGAAGAGCGAGCTGAAGGAGCAGAACATACTGAGCAAGGGCGAGGTGCTGCAGAAGAACTTCAACAAAGACTACTTCACGAAGATTGACATCCGCGTCGACAAGGAAGTCAAGCTCTACTCGCGCGATGCCAAGCTGCTGACCAACCATCCCGCCGGCACCTACACCCTGGAGCGCGACGCCCAGAAGCAGTACGTGCTGCGCATCACCGACCCGCAGCGCTTCTGGAGCACCAGCAAGTATCTGGTCATACAGGTGAAGTAACACGCCTGTCGGCGCCAGACTTCGGCTGCCCCATCCCTCGGGGCACACCCGCATAAAAAAGCCACGGATTTCGCAGATAAAGAACGGCGAAATCCGTGGTTTTTTGTCTCTCAAAGATTTTTTCTCTGCGATGACGTTTTCACGTCATGCTTATCCCAGACGCTTCAGCTGCACGGTGAAGTGGCGCATCAGGGGAGCCTCCCAGGTAATCTCCACACCGCGCGTAATCTCGTTGCGACGGTCGTAGACGTTCTTCAGGGCAGCAGCGATGACGTCCATGTGGTTGTCGGTGTAAACGCGACGGGCGATGCACAGGCGCAGCAGGTCGAGGCCACCGAAGCGGTTCTCACGCGTCACGGGGTCGCGGTCGGCCAGGATGTAGCCAATCTCACAGCCGCGGATACCGGCTTCCAGATAGAGCTCGCAGGTGAGCGTCTGAGCGGGGAACTCTTCCTTGGGCACGTTGCAGAGCACCTTGTCGGCGTCGATGAACAGGGCGTGGCCACCAACGGGACGCTGATAGGGGATGCCGTACTCGTCGAGCTTCTTGGCCAGATACTCCACCTGGTGGATGCGGGTCTCCAGCATGTCGAACTCAGTGTTTTCATCGAGACCCACGGCCAGGGCGTTCAGGTCGCGGCCGTTCAGACCACCATAGGTGAGGAAGCCCTCGAAGGGGATGCAGAACTGCTTGGCACCCTCATACCAGTCTTCCTTGTTCGTGGCGATGAAGCCACCCATGTTCACCAGACCGTCCTTCTTGGCCGACATCGTCATGGCGTCGACATAGGAGTACATCTCCTTGGCAATCTCCTTAATGGTCTTGTCGGCATAGCCTGCCTCGCGCTTCTTGATGAAGTAGGCATTCTCGGCAAAGCGGGCCGAGTCCATCACCACGGGCACGCCATACTTGTGGCAGAGCTCGCACGTCTCGCGGATGTTCTGCATCGACACGGGCTGGCCGCCAACGGTGTTGTTGGTCACGGTGAGCACCATGAAGGGCACGTTGCCCTCGTTCTCCTTCAGCACGCGCTCCAGCTTCTCTAAGGAGACGTTGCCCTTGAAGGGAATCTCGAGCTGAGTGTCCTTAGCCTCGTCTACGGTGACGTCGATGGCCTTGGCCTTGCGGAACTCGATGTGGCCCTTGGTGGTGTCGAAGTGGGCATTGCCGGGCACCACGTTGCCTTCCTTCACCAGATAGGAGAACAGCACGTTCTCGGCTGCACGGCCCTGGTGGGTGGGGATGACATACTTGAAGCCGAAGATGCGCTGCACCACCTCCTGGAACTTGAAGAACGAGGTTGCGCCGGCATAGCTCTCGTCGCCCAGCATCATGGCCGACCACTGTCGGTCTGACATGGCGCCGGTGCCCGAGTCGGTCAGGCAGTCGATGTAGACCTGCTCGGCCTTCAGCATAAACACGTTGTAGTGGGCCTCTTTCAGCCACTGCTCTCTCTCTGCGCGGGTGCTCTTACGGAGCGGCTCGACCATCTTGATCTTCCACGCTTCTGCAAAGGGTATTTCCATACTTGTGAAATGTTAGATTTTAAAGATTAATATATTATAAATAGGGTTGTCATTGTCTTTCTTTCCATGGCGCTGCCGAAAACAGGGGCATGCTGAGGAATATAGGCACGGGCAGCATGGGGGGATTGGCACAAAGAAACAGCATTTTCTGCGAGCCAGAGCCCTCAGCGCATAACATCAATAAGCGAAACAATCGCGCTTCTTAATGCATATAAAACGACGGGCCACCATCCCCTCGTCAGCTGTTTTTTCCATTCGTGCTTGTTTTTCTATGTGCAAAAATACATATTCTTTTCAAGAAAATACCTATACGAGTTGGAATTTTAACTAATTTTTTACTTTGTGGTTCTTTTGTGGTCTCTTCTACTCTGACGGGAATTGTATTAATCGTTCTCTTGAAAAACTGTCTATGTGGTCAAGCGTTATTTCAACCTTTCGAGCAGAAGCATACTGTCACGGTTTTCATTACACAAATTCAAATCCGCCGCAGTCTTCCCTATTAAGACGGATATGGAATCAATACAGTAGAGCCCGAAAAAATGCTGCCAATAATAATCTTCATTTTTCGGAACAAGCGCCACACCTACCAGCCAATCATAGGTTTTCCTGATACCGTTGTCGCACGTCCTATCGCAATTACATCAAGCCAGGAAATTTCTTTCCGTCTTTTTAAGTACTGAACGACTCCCAGATAGGTCTCAACAGTGTTTTCGCCAGCCAGGAAGACTCCCCCGCTGGTAGACACTTCAACTTCGACCTCGTAGGTCTTTCCTGGTTCTATAACTACCATTTCCTTATAAGGGAAATAGTCGCACGTGAGAGAGTTGATGTCATCGAAAAACACAAAACCATTCTCATACGTCTGCCTTAACCTTAGACAGGTGCCCGGTCCGACGACGAGTGCGGAGTCCGACTTATTTGTCAATGACAGCATTGCTGTGGCCATACTGCCTAAGCGTATGGTGTCGTTCTTGAATCTAAGCTCTAAGGACGCCGGCAAGGATGACGCCTCACTCCGAGGTTTCAACTTTAGCGGTGCGCATCCTAACAGGAGTGTCGATAAAAGCAGTACAAAATACCTTACCATCGTCTATTCAATTTATATAGGAAATGCCAAAATGGTTTTTTGTATTTATAAATGTCGATGTATTTCGTCATTTCATCGACACTAATAATCCCATTTTCTGACGAAAGAGTGGCATAATAGTTAATACGGTTAGACAGGTCTAAGCTATGTTTAGGATAATATCCCTGCCTCTTGTAATTGTAAATGTACGTATTCAATTCATATAGAGATTTGCTCGCATCGAAATCTGTTATTCCATCTAAAATATCCCTTTTGTGCCTTGCCTCATGATCAGCTACGAAATGAAGTCGATCATAACTTGTGAAAGCATTGTAGTTGTAGAATATTTTCCCATCAGGGAAAGTCGTTATTGCTGGATCATTATTATTTTCAAATAAAGGGTTTCTTATAACAAATTCACCTTCAAATCCAAAATAGTCAAGAGCATCTTGATGCCAGTTCAGATAGTCAGAAGAGTATTTGCCTAATCTGAAATCGTCTAGAACGCTATTGTTGCTCTTAAATCCTTTTCCCCTTAAGAAATTGGACATCTCATCAGAGGTAACGGCAGAGAAGACTGCACCATGCAGTGCACTAGATTTCATGCCCGATACGAGATTCTCGCCCCAAATGGCTGATGAAATCAGTCCAGAAACCCCACCTTCCAATGCCCCCAAGGAAACATTTTTCCAAAAAGGCATGCCACTTCCACCCCAATGAAGGAAAAAACAGTCAATTGCTGAATTAACGAGACCTCTTAGAGAACCTTGGAAAAAAGACTGTCCGTTCTTTAAGGCTTTGAATCCTCCGTTTATCCACCCCCAGTCTAAGTTAATTGCAGCTGGCAAAAGTTGTGGAGCGAACAATGAAGAAAGAATTGAGAATATAAATTCCCCATCCGGATCAGTATACTTCAGCGGGTTGTTCAGACAGTAGGAGTAGCGGTTGAAGCTCTGGCTGTTGTCTGGCTGCTGCACGTAGTTGTCGGGCGAGAGAAAGCGGCCGAGCAGCGGGTCGTAGAGACGACCGTTCATATTGATGAGGCCATATTCGGGCAGCATTTCGTGGCCGGTGTAGCCGCGTCGGAAGCCTATACTGTTCTTTGCTACCGTCTGCAGGCCCCACGCATCGTAGTTGGCGTCGAACTGCCACGTGCCCTTGGCGTCCACAAGCCCTGCGATGGTACCCTGGTGGTCAGTGACGGTCAGCAGAGGGACGTAGGTGCTACCTTGCTGCATCACGATGACACCATGGCCGAGGTAGAAGAAGGTGCGGCTGACACCCCCCAACGTGATACGCTCTACGCCGGGGGCATAGTGTGTCGTAAGGTAGTCCGTGTCGTTTTTCTTCTCGACGGTGAGCCACCGCTCCTGGTCGGGGCCATAGTCGAAGGTGGTCGTGAGTGTGCCATCGCTAATTACACTAATCTTGTTTAGGTCGCCGTAGGTGGTCTCCAGCGCCACCGATGGGATAAGCCCTTTCTGGTTCGTCACACCGATGACGGCGTGAGGACGTATGGCGGCGTCGTAGCTATAATCTCCAACGCCCGTTTTGCTCAGTATATTTCCATCGGGGCCGTATTTTATCGTCATGATGGATTGATTCTTATTGGGGCTTACACGCGTCAGACGGTCAAGGCCGTCGTAAGCGAATTCCTCATAGCCATCCATCAGTAAAGGCACATCTGGGTTGAATTTGAGGCTGTCGCGTATTGGCAGGATGGACCCAATGTCCTGAAGAGCGTTACCTACATTCTCTATATTGACGATTGAGGAGCCTGGGTATATATACGTGCGCGAAGGTAAGTGGCGGGACGTCAGATTGCCAGTAGGGCCATCAAAGGCATAGGTTCTGGTGGTTAGGTTTATGTCGTTGTGCCCCCATTTCTCCCTCTTCAGATAGCCCAGGGCGTCATGTTGGGTGACATGCCATAGGGCATCGCAGAACGTCGTCGAGTCCCGCAGCCCGTCGGACGAAAGCAGACGGTAGACCTCTTGCCCGTCAGCCGTCATGCTGATGCAGTAGCCGTAGGCATCGTATTCGTAGCCGACGGTGAGGCCGCCAGGGAATACTATATGAACCGGCTGGCCGTTGGCATTGTAGCCATAGGCGAAACTGAGCGTCGTGCCGTCGGCAAAGGTGCGCTTCTGGCTGATCATGCGGTCCTTGCTGTCGTAACCGTACTGGATGGTGTTGCCGCCCATGGACATCGTGCTGGGAAGTGTCTTGGATCCCGCCGACGAGCCGTAGGTACTCGTGAATGTCTGGCTGCCAATGTGCTGTGCCGTGACGAGGCCGAGGTCATTGTATTCGTAGGTGGTCTCCACACCGCGTGCGTCGGTCTGCAAAAGCAGGCGGCCGTCGGCGCTCCACGTGCTGGTGGTCTGACCGGCGTCGGGGTCGTCGATGGCGGTGCGATGGCCAGCGGCGTCGTAGGTCATGGTGACGGTCGCGTCACCGCAGGTGGCCGTGTGGGGCAGGCCGCTGGAGTAGTATGTGTAGGCGACCGAGCCGAGGGAGTCGGCCGATGTCAGCACGTTGCCCCAGGCGTCGGTGGTACGGGTTCGGACATGGCCGTTCTCTGTGGTCGTCACCGAGCGGCCCGCGTAGGCGTAGCCGACGGTGCGGCCGCTGCTGGCCACAGCGGAGGTTAGACGGTCGCGGCTATCGTAGGCAAACGTCTCGCTCGACGTCAGAAGCCCCATCGTGTTGCTCACCAGAGCGGGCTTGCCGTGGCTGTTGTAGGTGGTGGCGGTGGTGACGCTCATCCCGTCGGGGCCGACCGACTCGGCGAGCACCTCGCGCCCGCACTGGTCATACCACGTCTTGCGCCATGGCTGGCCGAGGGTCTGCTCCATGCGCCAGTAGCGTTTGGAGGGCGACTTGCCCCAGCCCTCGCTGTAGGTGGTGGTGATGCCTGTGGGAGACGTCGACGTCAGCAGTGTGCCCCAGCTGTCGTAAGTGAAGGTTGTTACAAGGGAGCTGGCACGCGAGACAACCTCCTTGACGAGGTTACCCATGATATCGTAGTAATAACAGGTCGTTTCTGTGGCGGGCTGTGTGCATTCGGATGTTATATACCGGCCGTTGGCATCGTAGGTGAAAATTTTCTTGACGGGCGTGACGTCCGCTCCCGAGGCCACGGCTGAGAGACGGTTGCCGAAGGTGTCGTAAGTGTAGGTCTCGGTCAGGGCCATGTCTGTGCCGGCAAACGACGTGGCGGCGAGAGGCATGCCGCGGTCATCGTAAGTATAGGTCTGCTTAGCAGTATATGTAGAGGTGTCGTCGGGGTGTTTCTGCACGGTGATGACGGTCTGGGGCTGCCAACGGCCGCCTTTCTTGTCATAGTCGGAATAGGTAGTCTGGCGATAGGTTGCGCCGCCGTCGTGACTCACCTTCTGTGTCAAGAGGACGCCCTTGGCTGTGTCGTAGGTCGAGGTGGTGGTGCAGACGTTGCCGTCAGCATCGGTGGATATGACCGCTGATGGGTAGGTGAAATAGTTGTTGCCGACAGCGGCTTTGGTGAGCGTAGTCTCGGTCGTGGCGGTGCCGTCGCCCTGTGTGTCTTTCGTCGTGATGGCGGTTGGGATGTATTTCGTGTTGTCCCATTGACTGACGGTGGTTATTTCCTCTGTCCCAAGCATACTGCAGGCGGCGGTCGTGCCGCTGAAGCCCATCAGGCCCCTGCCCGCCACGTGGGTCTTCAGGCCTGAATACGCGCGTTTGGTCGTTTTGGCATCGGCTGCACCGTCTGACATGGTCGTCGACGAGACGACTGCCAACGGGTACAGACGTTCGACAACGGGATAAGCCAGGTCGCCAACCTTATGATACACCGACGGGTTGGTCAGCAGCTGGTAGCCGATGGCGGTGGTGCGACCAAGGCCGTCACTAACGCTGTTGACGCGTCCGGGCGAAGGTTG
>JAGBJJ010000023.1 GCA_017934525.1 Prevotella sp. | reverse complement strand
TAGAAATCGCAGAGATAATCTCTGCCGATGCCAGTGAACTGCTTTCTGCGGTTATTGATGCCAATCCTATGTTCCATAGGCTCTATCAAATGTATAAATTAGTCGCTTGATGAATGAATATTCACTTGCGAAAGTTCAGATTTTGATATTGAAATGGGATTGAGATATGAGTTTATCAATCAACTTTATTATATTAACGGAGAAAAAAGAGACAATCAAAGCAAGAGATACAGCAATTTCTTCCCCACCCTGATAATTTCACGGCCTTTTTTTAATGATAAAATGAATATGGCTTTAAGTTACAGGAGGACTGTAAACAGACCATCATATTATCAGCTAAGAGGTGATATTCAGTACAACTCGCCATATTCTTATGAGGCAGGAAATCCTTTGTTGCAGAACACGTATGTTGATGATATCAGTTATACAGTGTCATATTCAGACCTAAATCTTATAACGTCCTATAAAACATACCGTAACAAAACGCTGTTTACAATAGATCAATTTGAGGATAAAGCCATAACGATATCCTGTTTTACAAACGTGGATGACTTTAAAAAAATAAGTATTGCTTCGATTTGGGATCCAACGTTCTTTGAGGTATGGAACCCGGAGATAGAGGTTGGATTCGAAAGACAGTTTTTTAAAATAAGAAATGAAAATGTAGTTAATTCTTACAATCGACCTTACTTCTATGTAAGTCTATATAATATTATTAGGTTTCCACATACTTATTCTTTTGTAACCCAAGCTAAATTTTGGACTTCATACAATTCTGGCGTTTCGTATGAACACAAAGGAATGTTTGTTGATGCATTTATTCAAAAATATTTTTTTGATAAAGCTATGACTATAAAGATAGGAGCGGAGAATATTTTTAATACAAATAAAGAAAAATGGACGATGAAATATAATAATGTAAATTATAAAAAATACGCCAATAATGATAGTAGATACATCAACATTTCATTTATATACAGCTTTCATAATACAAAGAAATACACGGGAAAAGGAACCCGAAGTTCAGAGCAAAAACGTTTGAATACCCTATAAGATGATGAAATTTAGAAGACAATCAGATTCTATGGATTGTGGGGCTGCATGCTTGGCTATGATTATGTCATTTCTCGTGCTTCATCCACGTGGACAAAGCGGTCTTCTTTAATCGTCAGGGCTTTGACTTGATAAAGTCTGCCGGCTTGATGCCAAACTGCTTGTGGAAACACTTCGAGAAGTAGGAGGGGTTTGAGAAACCTACCATGTAGCTGATCTCGCTGACGGTGTATCTGCCTTCTCGCAGAAGCTGGGCGGCGCGCTTGAGGCGCACCATCTGAATCATCTCGTTGGGGGTGAGCTCGGCCAGCGTCTTGATTTTGGCGAAGAGACCGCTGCGGCTGATGTTCAGCTTGTCGGCCAGGAAGCTCACGTTCAGCTCGGAATTGGAGAAGTTGTCTTCTATGATTTTGTTCATCCGCATGAGGAAGTCGTTGTCGGTGGCGTTCTGGGCTATCTCCGTGAGGGGCTCTAAGGGCTGGGTGGAGAACTTCTCCATCAGCTGGCGTCGTATCTGGAGGATGTTGCGGATGCAGGCTTCAAGGTAGTGCACGGAGAAGGGCTTCTCGATGTAGGTATCGGCTCCCACGTCCATGCCTTCCACCTTTGAGTCATCGTCGGTCTTGGCGGTGAGCATCACGAAGGGGATGTGGCTCGTCAGCGGGTTATGCCGTACATGGCGGCACAGCTGTGCACCATCCATGCGGGGCATCATCCAGTCGCTGATGATGATGCTCACCTCGTGTTTTGCCAGCAGTGCGAGGGCCTCGACGCCTTCGCCTGCCGTGATGACTTCATACTGTTCGCTGAAGTTAGCCGACAGGAAGCCGACCATGTCCTCTGAGTCGTCGACGATGAGCATTGTCGGCCGGCGGGAGGTCGTCGGCGGGAGGTCGCCTTGGGCACCGGCAACAACGGTTTCCGGCTTCACGGCTTCGCGGCTCGGCTCCACCGTCACCTCCTCTTGCGTGACGGGCAGCACGACGCAGAAGGCCGAGCCCCGGCCCGTCTCCGACTCGACGCTGATGGTGCCGTGGTGCAGGTCGACGATGTTTTTCACGATGTTGAGACCTATGCCCGTGCCGGGCTTGTTGTCCATGGCCTGGAAGAACGGTTCGAAGATGCGCTTGCGGTCAGCCTCGCGGATGCCTGCGCCATTGTCTCTGACCACGATGCGGAAGTGCTCTCCGTCGGGCTCTGGCGCACAGGTGAGGCGCACATCGTCCTTTGTGTATTTATTGGCGTTGGTGAGCAGGTTGCTGATGACCTTGGTCACGGCCTCCTGGTCGACGACGGCCGTGAAGTGCTCGTCGGGATAGTCTACCGTGAACCGCTTGCCGCCTTGCTCGAAGGTGGGGGCAAAGCGCTCGCTCACCGACTGCAGCAGGTCGTGGATGTTGCGGGGGGCGAAGTGCATCATCAGGCTCTGTTGCTCCACCTTCCGGAAATCGAGCAGCTGGTTGACCAGGTCCAGCAGACGACGTGCATTGCGGTCGATGACGCGCATGTCGTCGGAGGGTGTGCCTTTCTTCATGATTTTCTCCAGCGGCCCGATGATGAGCGACACGGGCGTGCGTATCTCGTGGGCTACCATGGTGAAGAAGTTCAGGCGGGCCTCGCGCACTTCCTTCTCCTTGGCAGCGTTCAGTCGCTCTATCTCCTGCTGGTGCTGGCGCTCGGAGCGCTTCAGACGGAAACGCACATAGCACCAGATGGCGGCACCTGCCAGCAGCAGGTAGAGCGCCTTGGCCCACCAGCTCCGCCAGAACGGCGGGTGTACGACTATCTTCAGCACGGCCTCGTTGGCAGACCACACGCCATCGTTGTTGGTGGCCTTCACGCGGAAGACGTAGGTGCCGGCGGGGAGGTTGGTGTAGGTGGCGCGGTTCTGGTTGCCCACATAGTTCCAGTCGGGGTCGAAGCCCTCGAGCATATAGGCATATTGGTTTTTCCCGGGCGAGCAGTAGCTCAGCGAGGCAAACGAGAGCGTCACCATGCGGGCGTCGCTGTAGCCGAGAATCAGCTCTTTTTGCTGCGAGAGGTCGAGCGGCACACCTTCGGCCGTATGTTCCTCGTGGTTCATGATGCTCAGGGCTGTGATATAGACAGGTGGCATCACGCTGTTCACTTTAATATGGTAGGGCAGGAAATGATTGAAGCCGCTGGTGCTGCCAAAATAGATGCGGCCGTCGCTGGCCTTCAGGCCTGAGTTAGGCAGGAACTGCTCGCTGACGAGCCCGTCGTGCAGGGTGAAGCGCTGCGTGGCAGGGTGGGCGAAGGGCTGGTCTTTGGCGGCGACGCTGTCTGTGGCTGGCTCATACCTGACGATGCCCTGCTCTGTTGAAAGCCACAGGGCGCTGTTGTCTTCAATGATGCTCATGATGTTGAGGCTGGGTACCTCCAAGGGGATGCGGATGAAACGGTCGTGGCCGGCATCGTAGCGGCAGAGGCCGCCGAGGGTGCCCACCCACAGACGTCCGTCCTCGTCGACAAGGGCACAGTTCACTTGGTCGTCGGGCAGCGAGTGGCTGTTTTCCTCGTCATGCAGGTATTTCCTGAACTGGCGTGACTCAGGATTGTATTGCCACAGGCCACCGCCCTGGGTGGAGAGCCAGAGGCGCCCCAGGCGGTCTTCGTCGATGTCGATGGTCATGGCCTCGATGCTGCCGATGCGCTCGAAGGTGTGGTTGGTGCGGCTGTACAGGTTGAGGCCCCGCATGGTGGCCACCCATACCCGTCCGTGTGCATCGGTATGGATGGCATAGCTGCTGGGATTGTCGAGCGAGTGAGGGTCGGGCGTGTGGGTGTGTTGTTTCAGGGCGCCCGTCTCGGTGTTGAGCACGAACACGCCGTTGGTGTAGGTGCCCACCCACAGCTCGTCGCCGCAGAAGCTGAGGGCGTGGGCGTTCTGGTGCGACAGGATGTCCTTATGAGGATAGTCGACGAAGCGCTGCTCCTGCAGGGAGTAGCACATCACGCCGCCATCGTCGCTGGCTATCCAGATGCGGCCGTGCCTGTCTTCGCAGAAACGTGAGATGATGTTGCCGGCCAGGCCCGTATTGACTGAGACAGCCTCGAAGCGCTTGCCTACGGGCGAGAGATAGTGCACGCCCCCGTAGAATGTTCCTACCCACAGGCCGCCCTCTGTATCGCTGGTGATGGCGTACACAAAGCGGTCGCTGATGGCCTGGCTGTTGATGAAGAGGCGCCGCCACTGGCGTGTAGCCGGGTTGAAGCATATCACGCCGTCGTCGCAGCCTATGCAGATGCAGCCGTCGGCACGTTCGAACAGCGTGTGTATATGGTTGCCCACCCCTGTCAGCGCAGGCGAGAGCATCTGCTCCGGCTGCCCGGCGCCGTGCATCAGCAGCAGCCCGTTCTCCCAGGTGCCCAGCCAGATGCGGCCGTCGCGGGTCTGCAGCATGCGTAGCCCGTTGCAGTGACGCCCATGCGCCGTGTTGACGGGCTCAAAGCGGTCGTACAGACGGTTCAGCCGCTGCAGCGCAGGAGCGCCCCAGTTGCCGATGGTCCATATCTGGTTAGTTTGGTCAATCATCACCTGGGCCGCGCCGTTGTGGTCGCCCTTCAGGCTGTACTGCTTCGCCTGATCGGTGCTGGCGGTGTAGCGCCACACGCCGTCAGCCATTGTCGAGACCCAGAGGCTGCCTTCCTTGTCGAGGGCGAGGCTGGTCACCACCGAGCTGATGTCCATGGGCAGACGTATGAACTGCTGCGTCTTCTGCGTCAGGCAGAACACCCCCTTCTCGGTGCCGGCATAGACGGCGTCTTCAGACGTGAGTAGCGCCGACACATACTGGTTGTTGCCCAGCTGCGGGATGCGGTAGGGCTGCACCCGCGTGCCGTCGTAGCGGCAGAGGCCGTTGTCGGTGCCGAACCAGATGAAGCCGTAAGGATCCTGCACGATGTTGCGCACGGCATTCGACAGCAGCCCGTCGTTCATTGTCAGGTTGCGACAGCGGTAGTCGTCTCTTGCCATGAGGGGCAGGAACAGCACGATGCAGGTGAGCAGTGATATGATTCGCCTCATTGTGTGCAAAAATACACAAAAAAAGCCGAACCGGCAAGAACTCCGGCTTATTTTTGCAGGTCGCTCCCTAAAAGCAGAATATTCTTCATGGCTCCCTTTCTTTATGCAGAAGATGTGGAGGCAAAGAGTTACTTCACCTCCACATCTTCTGCCTGACTTGCAAAAGCAGGGTCAGAACTGCATGTTGAGCGTGATGACGGCTTTATATTGCTTGCCGCCCTTGGTGTAGACAAGCACGGGCCTCACCACATACTTAGTGCCGGCGACCGTCTTTCCCGGATAGTGGCCGTAGGTCAGCACAAAGTTGTCTTTGTCATACTCTATCCATATCGGGTCGCCAGCTCCCCACGAGCCCTGCGAGCCGTCGGCAGTGCAGTAGAAGCCGGCGTTGGCAGTGTATGAGTAGCTGATGGTGCCGTCGGGCTGCTGCAGGCCGAAGGCAATCTTGCCCTCGGCAGGCTGTGCCGTCTGGCCGTTGACAATAGGCAGCGTACTGCCCGACAGTGTGGCGGGCTGCAGCGCGAAGGCCGTGGCAATCTTCTCTAAGGCACCATTGCTGGCGAAGTCGAGCGTGCCGATGGTATACTCGCCAAGAGATGCATCGCACTTCAGGTCGTAGCTCAGGTCCACGTTCTGCGGTTCGGCATCGGGGTCGATATTGATGTGTCCGCTGACGTTTGTGCCGCTGAAACTGACCTCGTAGGGCCACTGCTCGTCGTCGCTCTCGTCGTCGTTCCAGGCATGGCGGTTGTAGGTGCCGGGCGTAGCCACTACCACGAGGTAGAGCTTGTCGGTGCCAGCAGGCACGGTCAGCGCAGCGTCGCCCTCGGACCCCTTCGTCATCTTGCCATACTCAATGGCCTTGCCGCCCTTGATGGCTACGAAGCCAAAACGGAAGCTGGCCGACTTGTTAGGCTGCGAGTTGTATTTGTGGACATTGCCCACCACCTGGTTGTCGCCGTTCTTCATCTCGCCCGGGTCGTCGGCGGCGAGGGCCGAGCCTACCGGCAGAGCCTTCAGTGAAGCCTTCACGATGGTGCCGCCCTGTGGCACGTTGAGCTGGATGGCGTTGAAGCCTGTGGTTCCGGGACAGTTGGCATAGGCGGGGCGGAACTTGCCGTCGGCCTCGAACATCTGTGTCTTGAAGTTGCGGGCGTTGTCGTCGGCATACTTCTGGATAGTGCCGAAGTCGTAGGTCAGCACCTTCTGGGCATACTCAGCATAGTCGTCGTAGAACTTCTGCAGGTCGCCACCGCAGAACAGGCGCATATAGGTCTGAAGCGGATCCTCGGGAAACTTCGACTCGTTCCAGATGCGTCCATACGACTTGATGCCATGCTTCTGCGTGAAATAGTATTGGAAGTAGACCGAGCCATAGCGCATCCACTCGTGGTTGAAGTGGCGGTGGAAATTCTGCTGCCAGGCATAGAAACTGTCGCTGAAAATAGCCTCGGGATAGTCCTGGAACGCCTGCCACTGTGCGCACTGCTCCCAGTAGGCGCAGCCGCCCTGCCCGTCCTGGCCGAAGCCGTAGCGGAAGCCGCAGTCCATGCCGTAGCTGGTCTCCTGGCCTTCACCGGTGAGCAGCTTGTCGCACGACACCTGATACTGGAAGGAGTGGCCAATTTCGTGGGCAATGACCGAGCCTACGGGCTTGCAGGTGGAGGGCGTCACCCAGAGAGCGCCTATCACGTTGTCGTAGCCGGAGCCGGTGGCCACCCACCACTCGGGGGTCGGGTCGAGCAGGTATATCTCCATCTTGTACTTGTCGAGCTGGCTCTTGCCCTGGCCCGTCACCACCATGCCGAGCTTGGTGATGTTGGTCTCGTAGAAGTGCTCTGCCTTCTGCAGCAGGTCGTCCACGTCTACCCGGTCGCCCTCAGCCAGCGAGCTGCTGTTGGGGTCGTCGCCGAAGTAGGCATCCCAGAACACAAAGAAGTGCTCGCTCTGCTTCGAGCGGAACCACGACCACTTGGCGTCGTTGCGCAGCATGTCGAAGTTGAACTCACGCGGCTTGTAGTATTTGTCGAAGTCCTTCACCTGCGACGCGTCCATCGTCTCGATGGTCGACGGGCCCTGCGTCACCTTCAGCATGGTGCTGGCCGTGCCGCTGGTCACCTTGATGTTGGCCACGCGAGGTTGCTTCGTGGTGTTGCGGGTCATCTCGAAAGAGAGCTTCTCCGCGCCGCCCACGCCCTTGGCGTCTTTCAGCTTCAGCCACTCGCTGCCGTTCTCTACCGTGGCATTCCAGACGGTGCGCGAGCTGACGGTCAGGCTGTACCATGTGACGTCGTACGCCACGTTGACTTCCGTCTCCGAGAGCACGGGGGCCGAAACGGCAGGTTCGTCATTGTCGCTGCTGCAAGCTACAAACAGTGTCGTAGCAAGCAGCAGGAGGAGCGATTTAATGATATGCTTAGTCATAACAATTCATTTACTGGGCAGCCGTGATGTTGATGGTCACGTTGAAGGTGGCCGTTATGCCATCCTTCTCCACAATCATCTTAGTCTTGATGGTCTGGCCGGTGGGTGAGCAGTTCTCAGGGTGGTTGCCGGCATAAAAGACGAGGCTTTCCTCGCTGATGGCGAGGTTCAGGTAGGCGATGGCCTCGCTGCCATAGCTTACGCTCTGGCCTTCGGCATTAAGCCAGTAGCCGGGGGCATCAGCCGTGTAGGCGGCATGCCCCTCTTCGTCGGCATTGGCGCCGACCTCACCGACCCACATGTTCATCTCGCCACTCTTCAGAGCCTGGAAAATCTGATAGGTGGTCATCTTGAAGCACTGGCGCAGGTCTTCCTTCACGTCGAAGTCGTCGGTGGCACCCCAGTCGGCGTCGAAAGGCTTCGTCAGGGTGAAATCCTTCTCAATAGAAGCAGGCGTGCCCTCTGGAGCCGTCTCGGGATCCTCATACTCCTTGATGATGACATGGATGACAATCTTCTCAATCTTGTTGTTGGTTGTTGCGTCAAACTCCACGTCAACCGTGCTGCCAGCAGGCATCTGGCCAGGCATCTGACCTACAAGTATTGCCTCTTCGTCGGCATTGAAGAGCACAAACACACTGGCATCATCGCCCCAGACACCCTTGAATCCAAGTTTGTCATAATAGAAGCCGGGGTGAGGATCGGCATTATATTCCTGCTCATAGCCGCCTTCAGCATTGGTGCACAGCCACGACACTTCGTCCCATGAGCTTACGCCGAGGTCGCTCAGAACCTTTGCAGGGTCGAATCCGGGCACAGGCACAACGTCGTAACTGTCGTTAGGAACAGTCTCAAGGGTCAGCTCTTGGCTGCCCACGATGCCGCCTGCCACCTCGCCGCGCTCACGGGCGATGGCGGTGATGACGATGGCCACGCGCTTGTCCTGATACTTCAGGGCCTCGATAAACTTCACCTGCTGGTCGGCTACCAGATGACCGGGATACTGGCCTACGTTGAATATGCCCTTGCCGTCTTCATACCAGAACTCTGCGAAGACCATAGCGGATGCCCCCCAGTTGCACACATTGCCGTCGGCATCCCACCAGTGTCCCCAGTAGGCGCCTGAGGTAGACGAGGTCATATTGTCGGCATGGGTAGAGCCTTCGATGGCGAAGCCTTTCACGTCGAGGTCGCCCTCGCCGTTGAGGGCAGTGCCTAAGGCGTCTTTGTCGACGCCCAGCTCACCGGCAATGCGGTCCATGTCGATTTCCACCTCGGCACCGTTGTAGGAGTTGGCGCTGAGATAGAACTCGGCCGTGTACTCCAGGATGAGGTCGGCATTGATGCGCTTGCGGTTCTCTTCGGCAATAGAGTCCTGACGGTGCATCTCGGCAATTTCGTCATCGGTCAGGGTGTGAGGCCCCCAGAAGTTCTCGTTGTCGCCACAACTGTTGACTATGCCGGCAGAGGCCAACATCAGCAGGGCACTTGCGATATATGATAATGCTTTCATATCTTTTCCTTTTTTTACTGGTTTACCGTTACTTGATTAATAGCCCGGATTCTGCTTCATGGAGATATTAGCCTTCATGGCCGACTCAGGGATGCAGTAGATGTCGTAGGTGGTGTCGGTGGTGGCATCCTTGCAGAACCACGACTTGCCGTTCCACACGCTGCGGCCGTCACTCATCTTGAAGCGTAGCAGGTCCTGGCGGCGGTGCAGCTCGCAGCAGAACTCCCAGCCAAGGTCATCGAGCAGACCGCCGAGCTCGATGTCGGCACCGCCCTCATGGGTCATGATGGGGTTCGACCAGTCGGTGTAGCCGGCAGGGCTGTCCTGAGCCACGGTGTATTCCTCGTGGCCGTAGGCATATACGGAGCCACCTTCAAGGTCGGCCACGGTGCGGGTGGCCTTGGCCACGTTGGCGCCGAACGAGCGCTGGCGCACCTGAGTGACGAGCTGGGCGGCCGTCTCCTTGTCGCGTCCCAGGCGGAGCAGGCATTCGGCCTTCATCATCAGCACGTCGGCATAGCGGAACACGGGAAAGTCGTCGCTGGTGGTGCCATCGTCGGTTCCGCCTACAATCTCGTATTTGTGCAGACGGTAGCCCTCCTGCTGGTAAGCTCCGGGGTTGTCGATGGAGTGTACGTTCAGGTTGTAGGTCAGGATGCCCGTGCCGCTCCAGTCGTCGGCCTCAAAGTAGATGGGGTTGTCCTTGTCGCTGTTGGGTATGTAGATGTCGCCTTGCTTGGTGGCGTGGTATTGCGGTCCGCCAGCCCATGTGTCGGCCAGGCGTCCGTCGGCCTCGTCGTAGGTGCGTATCCACTGTGGAATGGCGCAGCTGCCGTTGTAGCCTGGGGCGGTGGAGCCGTAGGCCTCGATGCCCGACTGCGGGAAGCAGTAGCTCTGCAGGCCGAACTGCGAGGTGTGGGTGCGGTCGCCGGGGATGACGAAGATTACCTCGGGGTTGCTGCTCAGGTCTTCCTTGAAGTTATCCTTATAGGTGGCAGCCAGGCTGTACTTGCCCGAGCTGATGATGCTCTCCACCTCGGCCAGACACGCCTCGTAGCCGTCGTTGTCGCTGGTGCCCAAGTACACGTTCTTGTTCAGATAGAGTTTGGCCAGGGCCATCGAGGCAGCGTGTTTGTTGCCGTAGCCATATACAAACTCGTCGCCGAAGTTTTCTTTGGCGTAGGTGAATTCCTGGACGAGGAAGTCGAACATCTCTTGTGGGCTGACCTGCTGCGGCAGGTAGCCGGGCTCAACCTCCTGGGTGGTCTGCAGCGGAACGTTGCGGAACATATCGAACAGGTGGTAGTAGAACATGGCGCGGAAAAAACGGGCATGAGCCAGGCTGCCCTTCGTGCTGGGGTTGTCGGGGTTGATGGCGTCAATCACCTTGTTGGCATAGCCTATGCCGCGGTAGGCCAGGTCCCAGGGATTCTGAATCTGTCCGGCATCGATGGCCCAGCGGTGCTTGTGGAGGCCGATGTAGGCGTCGCCCCAGCCCACGCCGACGCGTGACGGAACCATATACTGGTCGCTGCTCTCCTCAAGGAGGTGGAACATGCCGAACCAGTCCTCTACCAAGTAGCGGTACTGAGCCGTAGCGGCACCGAGCAGCAGGCTGAGGTCGGTCTCGTTGGAGAGGTCGATGTTGCTCTCGTTGAGGTCGCTGTAGAGTGTCTCCTCAAGATCCGTACATGATGAAAGGCTGATGCTTCCTGCTGCAAAAGCAATCAGTGCGAGGTTGAATATCTTTTTCATATTTGCTGTTTCTTTTTAGAATGTGAAAGATACGCCTACGGTAAAGTTGCGCGTGGTGGGATACTTGTCGCGGTCGTCTATGCCCGGATACAAAAAGTAGTTGCTCACCTCAGGATCCAGTCCGCTGTAGCTCGTGATGCAGAAGAGGTTGGTGGCGTTGGCATAGATGCGCGCACGCTTCACGTAGTTGGCAAACGAGCCCTTCGGTATGAAGGTGTAGCCCAGCGTGATGTTGGTGAGCTTCAGGAAGTTGCCGTTCTCCAGATGGTCGCTCCACCAGCCTTGTTTCATCGACTGTGCCATCTTCACCATCACCTGGTTGCCGTTCTCGTCAAGATAGGGCGTGCCGTCGGGGTTGATGGCGGGGTGCAGGTCGGCTGCGGTCTTCAGGCGGTTGTAGGCAATCGAGTTGTTCTCGTAGAAGCAGCGCTGGACGTTCAGAATCTTGTAGCCCAGCTGACTGGTGAACTGCATGGAGAGGTCGAAGTCCTTATATCTGAAGGTGTTGCTCCATCCAAGGTTGACCTTCGGCATGCCGTTGCCGAGGCGCTGGCGGTTCTCCTTCTTGTTCAGCTCAGTGTCGAAGGGCTTCACCGTCCAGCCGCCGTTGCCGTCGCTGACTTCCACAAGGGCGAAGCCGTCTTTGTCGTAGCCCACGAACTTCAGGCCCCAGAAGTCGCCGAGGGTATGGCCCACCTCCATGCAGTGGGTTGTGGTGTTGATAGGATCGCTCACGCCGCCCACCTCCAGGAAGTTGTCGGTCACGTAGAGGTCGTTGCTCAGCGAGAGCAACTTGTTGGCATTGTGCGAGGCGGTGATGGTGGTGGTCCACTCGAAGTCCTTGGTCTGCACGGGTATAGCCTCAATCATGAACTCAATACCCGTATTGCGCATCTCGCCCACATTGGCGGTGGTATAGCCATAGAGGTTGGGCGGCACGGGCACGGCATAGTCGTAGAGCAGGTCTTTGGTAGTCTTCACGTAGACATCCAGCGTGCCGTGTATGCGGTTGTTGAGCACGCTGTAGTCCAGACCGAAGTTCCATTCCCGGGTGGTCTCCCACTTCAGGTCGGGGTTGGGGTTCTGCACCACCTCGAGCGTCTTAATCCAGTTGCCGTTCATCGACAGCACGTCGCCCCAGTCGGCAAAGCCGTAGAGGTTCTGGGCCAGATAGCTGTTGGTCGGGGTGATACCAGTGACACCGAAGCCCACGCGCAGACGCAGGTTGTCGAGCCAGCTGCGGGTGTCCTTCATGAATGCCTCGTTCATGATGTTCCATCCGAGCGACACCGATGGGAAGGTGGCCCATTTGTGGTTGCGGCCGAACTTTGACGAGCCCTCGTGGCGAATACTGATGAGTGCGTTGTAGCGGTCGGCATAGCCGTAGCTGATACGTCCGAAGAAGCCCACCAGCTTTGAGTCGTTCATGTAGCTGCCCATCCAGGCGTGGTGGTCCTTGTCGGTGAGGAACGAGCCGTTGCCGAGGTTGTTCCAGAGGAAGGCCGTGGTAGAGAAGTTCTCGTTGCCGGCGTTGAAGCCGTCGCCTTCGTTGTAGAGATAGCTGTAGCCCACCAGGGCATTGAAGCGGTGCTCGCCCCACTGTGCATCGTAGCGTGAGGTCAGCTCCAGGTTCTTGTTAATCCAGGTGCCCTCGCTCTTGTTGGCTATACCGTTCCACCCCTGACGCACGATTGACTGGTGCTGCGGGCTGGTCCAGTTCTGGTAAGTGTTGACGCCTTCGCCCCATGAAATCATCAGGTTGGTCTTCCATCCCTTAATGGGCTCCACCGTGACGTTGCCTGCCAGCTGCATGAAGCGGCTGCGGGTGTCGCCCCACGACTCGTTCTGCAGGGCGAGGGGGTTGTAGTACTGCAGCTTGTTGAAGTTCTCATAGTAGCTGCCGTCCTCGTTGTAGACAGGCTCTGAGGGGTTGTGTATCAATGCCTGGCGGTAGGCGTTCTCGTGTGAGTAAGTGTTCAGGTTGTCGTTCGAATACTTATGGCGGGTCACCAGCGCGTTGAGGTTGAACTTCAGGATGTCGTCCCACATGTATTGTGTGTAGTCCATCTGCATCTTGAAGTTCTCGTTGAACGTCTTGCGGATGATGCCCTCTTCCTTGCTGTACGCAATGTTGGCAGAGTAGGTGGCATTCTTGCTGCCGCCGCTGATGTTCACGTCGTGGTTGTGCTTGAAGCCTGCCTTGCGGGTGATGGCCTTCAGCCAGTCGGTGTCGTAGCCCAGATATTCCTGCTGCGTCAGTCCGTAGATGACGTCGTGCGTGTCCATGAACTCAGCTTTCTTTGTCCAGTTTGAGAACGAGGCATAGCCGTTGTAGGTCACCTCGGCGTGGCTCTCGCGCTTGCCGGTCTTGGTGGTGATGAGTATGACGCCGTTGGCGCCGCGCGTGCCGTAGATGGCAGCAGCAGAGGCATCCTTCAGCACGTCGATAGAGGCAATGTTCTCAGGAGCTACCATGCTCAGGCTGCCCTCGATGCCGTCTACCAGCACGAGCGGCGACACATTGCCCATCAGCGTGGTGATGCCGCGAAGCATGATTGACGAACTGGCCTTCGGGTCGCCGCTCGAGTTAATCACCGACAGACCGGCAATCTTGCCTTTCACCAGTTCGGCGGCATCGCCAATCTTACCGGCGTTGAAGTCCTCGGCCTTCACAGAGGCAACAGCAGAGGTGACATCGCCCTTGCGCTGTGTGCCGTAGCCGATGACGACCACCTCGTTGAGCAGGGCGTTGTCTTCCAGGAGTGTGACATTGCTGCCGGCCTTCACCTCCTGCGAGGTAAAGCCGATATAGCTGACCACGAGCATGGCATTGTGGCTCTTCACCTTGAGAGAGTAGTTGCCGTCTAAGTCGGTCACGGTTGCGTTGTTGGTGCCTTTTTCGGTCACGGAGGCACCGATGATGGGTTCTCCCTTCGCGTCCTTGACGACACCTTTCACAGTGACTCCTTGCTGAGTGACTTCAGCTACGGCAGAATTCCCGAGCGGAGAGCCTCCGCCCGTGGCTCTTGATATGCTTCCCGTGGCATAGCCCGACAGGGTGCCACCAAGCAGAAGTAGGCATAAGAAGTGTTTTTTCATACCAGTTTTTTTAGTTGATGTTATTGTTGCGATGATTGATTTAGTTTACCTTCCATTCGAGCACGCCGCCCGACTCGCCTTTGCGGAGCTTGGCGAGAATCTTCAGACCCGTGGTCTTCACGGGGGTGAAGTCTACGCTGTTGTAGCAGTCTTTGCGCACGGTGTAGGGGCTGTGGCCGGCCACCTCCTGCCATCTGCCCTGGGCATCTCGGTAGTAGAGACTCCACGACTCGGGCGTGCGGAAGTTGCCGTCGTAGTGGTCGAAGTCGAGCCAGTAGACCTGCACGTTGCTCACCTCATGCTCTTGGTCAAACTGGTAGGTGATGGCCTCGGTGGTGCCCTGCTTCAGCCACCAGTAGTGGTAGGGCTTCGAGGTGTCAGACGAGCGCTTGGGCTCCCACTGGTCGTTGGTGCCGCCTGCCCATGAGTCGACGGGGGCCGTCTCGGGGGCATCGTTCTGTATGGGACCGCGGTTGCAGAAGGTCTGGGCCTTCGAGGCAATGGTGGGCAGCGGCGCGGCCACAGCCTGCGCCGGCGTGTTGGCCACCCAGACCTCCATCTGCTCACTCCCGCGGTTGTTCCAAGTGGAGTAGGGGATGGCGCGGAACCTCACGTCCTTGATCTCGCCGTCGGGCTGCAGCTCCTTGGCCGAGCCTTCGAGCACCACCACGCCGCTCAGCAGGCCGGCTTCGTAGCGGGCCGTGATGGGGGTGCTGTCGAGGATGTACTTGTTGAAGACCCGGTGGTCGGCCTGGTCCGTGCCCTCGAGACAGAACACTATGGGGCCGCGCTCCAGGGCCACCTTGCCGCGGTCGTCTTCGGCGTTGTCGTTAGCCACGATACGGCGCACGTCCATCGGGAAGTCGAGGTCGATGACGTCGCCCCTCTTCCAGTTGCGGCTGAGGGTGATGTAGTCGCGGTTCTCAGGATAGAGTGCCTGCCCATTCACGCTCACGCTGTAGGTCTTGGCCTTGTCCCGGTAGGTGTAGAGATTGTTGTTGGTGGGCGAGGTCTTCAGCCATGAAGGGATGCGCAGCTTGATGGCGAAACGACCGCTGCCCTTGGTCACGCGGATGCGTATCTTGCCGTCCCAGGGATAGTCGGTAGTCTGCTCCAGTTCGATGTTGCCCATCTTCGCCTTGCCCTGCGCATAGAGGTTCACGTAGATGTCGTTGCCCTGCGTGGCATAGATATAGCCGGGCACGGAGGCCACGAAGCGGGTGATGTTGCCCGGGCAGCAGGCACAGCCGAACCACTTCTGCCGCTCGTGCTCGCCGTCGCTCTCCAGCGGGTTGTCGTAGAAGAACTTGTCGCCGCTGAGCGACACGCCGCTGAGCACATTATTATATAATGCGCGCTCGCACACGTCGATGTACTTCGACTCGCCCGTGGCGAGAAACATGCGGTAGTTCCAGTAGACGTTGGCAATGGCGGCACAGGTCTCGCAATAGGCGGTGTGGTTGTTCAGCTCGTAGTCCGGACCGAAGCCCTCGCCCTGCGGACGGCTGCCGATGCCGCCGGTGATGAAGAGCTTCTTCGAAGACATGTTCTCCCAGATGCGCTGCAGGGCCTCGAAGTAAGCCTTGTCGCCCGTGAGCGCAGCCACATCGGCCACGCCTGAGTAGAGATAGCCGGCACGCACGGCATGGCCCACTATCTCCTGCTGCTGCAGAATGGGCATGTGGTCCTGCGAGTACTCGCTGGGCTTGTGGCCGTCGGTGCAGCGGCCCGTCTCCTCTACGAAGTATTTGGCTCCCTCCAGATATTTCCTGTCGCCCGTCACCTTATACAGCTTGCAGAGGGCCATCTCGATGATGGGATGGCCGCCCGGACGGTGAATCTGCCCCTCGTCGGGGCCGAAGGTCTTGCAGACGAGGTCGGCATTCCTGATGGCCACGTTGAGAAAGCTCTTCTTGCCCGTGGCACGGTAGTGGGCCACGGCACTCTCGATGAGATGGCCCGAATTGTAAAGCTCGTGAGAGTTGATTTTCTCCCACTTGTGGGTGCCCCACCAGCCGCTCAGCCGCGTACACCGGTTGGTGACGCAGGTGGTCAGGTAGCCGTCGGGCTCCTGCGCCTGCGCGATGAGGCTGATGACGGAGTCGAGGTAGTGGTCGAGCTTGGCGTCATAGTGCACTGCCAGCGAATACGAAGCTCCCTCAATGACTTTGTAGGGGTCGGTGTCGTCGAAGGAGAAGTCGCCCTTGTGCTCGCCTTGTATGAGTCCGGCGGCCAGCGCGAAGTTGTCGAAGCGGCCGTTGGCCTCGCACTCGTGGAAGGCTGAAGGGATAGATACCGTGCGGTTGGTCTCGATGCGGGGCAGCCAGAAGCCGTCATTCAGGTGTACCTGGGTGAAGGCTACCTCCTGAATGGGGGCCGTGGCAGCCGGTTTCCTGGCGGCACTCGCGGAGAGCGCCAGCAGGGCGAGGCCCGTCAGTAGCAGTGCTCTTTGTTTCATTGTAGGTTATGCTTGTTTTATGAGTAATATTTCTTTTCGGTTTTCGTTTACGTTGCAAAGTAATAAAAAAAATAAGAGAACGCCTGCCACTATCGTCCAAGAAGATGCAAAAATAGTCTAAACCTGCTTGTATAGTGCGTTTTTTAGACGATTTTATGATGGACAATGTACGATTGTTTTGTCTGTTTTCAGAAAAAAATATTATCTTTGCAGCAGAAAAAACAGGAACGTAGATGATGTTCAGACAACTACTTGGCCAAGCGCCGACCATCATGCCGATGACTTCCGCACCGGGCAGCAGACACTGACAGCGCTCACCGCCTGAGCCTCAGGATGGCCAGCGGCGAGGCTTCGTGATGAAACTGATTAAGCCAAAAAATATACACGATGAAAAGACTAACGACTATCGCACTGGCGGCCACAATGATTCTGCCCGCCACTGCAGCCAACAAACAGTCACAGGCTCATGGCTACCCCATCGACCCCGTGCCTTTTACCGCAGTGAAGGTAACCCCCGGCACCTTCTGGGGACAGCGTCTGGAGGCCAGCCGCATGGTGACCATTCCGCTTGCCTTCTCGAAGTGTGAGGAGACAGGGCGCTACACCAACTTCTCGAATGCTGCCCAGCATCTGAAGGACCCTTCGAAGGTGTTTAAGGTGGGTGGCCTCTCCTTCGACGATACCGACCCCTATAAGACCATCGAGGGTGCCTCGTATATCCTGCAGACCTATCCCGAAAAGCGGCTGGTGCAGTATATCGACTCCGTGCTCGACGTGATTGCATCGGCCCAGGAGCCTGACGGCTATCTCTACACCTCGCGCACGCAGAACCCGAAGGCGCCCCACGAGTGGGCGGGCGACAGCCGCTGGAGCAAGGAGGAGGACCTGAGCCACGAGCTCTACAACCTTGGCCACATGGTGGAGGCTGCCATCGCCCACTATCAGGCCACGGGCAGCCGTAAGTTCCTCGACATCGCCATACGCTATGCCGACTGCGTCTGCCGCGAGGTCGGCCCCCATGCAGGCCAGGCCTGTGTGGTGCCCGGCCACCAGATTGCTGAGATGGCACTGGCTAAGCTGTATCTCGTCACAGGCGACAAGAAGTACCTCGACGAGGCCAAGTTCTTCCTCGACTACCGGGGTAAGACGACCATCACCCACGACTACTCGCAGGCCCACAAGCCCGTCGTCGAGCAGGATGAGGCCGTAGGCCACGCCGTGCGGGCTGCCTATATGTATGCCGGTATGGCCGACGTGGCTGCCCTGACGGGCGATAAGGACTACATCAAAGCCATCGACGCCATCTGGGACAACATTGTCACCAAGAAACTCTACATCACTGGCGGCATAGGCGCCACCTCCAACGGCGAGGCCTTCGGCAAGAACTACGAACTGCCCAATATGAGTGCCTACTGCGAGACGTGTGCCGCCATTGGCAATGTGTATGTGAACTACCGCCTGTTCCTGCTTCACGGCGACTCGAAATACTACGATGTGCTGGAGCGCACGCTCTACAACGGACTCATCAGCGGCGTCTCGCT
Organism: Prevotella sp.; assembly: GCA_017934525.1. Taxonomy (GTDB): domain Bacteria; phylum Bacteroidota; class Bacteroidia; order Bacteroidales; family Bacteroidaceae; genus Prevotella. The sequence goes on along the minus strand of JAGBJJ010000023.1, from coordinate 2,700 downwards.
CGAGGGCAACGGCTTCTTCTATCCTAACCCCCTCGAGTCGATGGGCCAGCACCAGCGTCAGGCGTGGTTCGGCTGTGCCTGCTGTCCGAGCAACATCTGCCGTTTCATCCCCTCTCTGCCCGGATATGTCTATGCCGTGAAGGACCGCAGCGTCTACGTGAACCTCTTCCTCTCCAACAAGAGCAACCTCACTGTAGGCGGTAAGAAGGTGGTGCTGAGTCAGACCACCGACTATCCCTGGAATGGCGACATCGTGGTGACGGTAGACCAGAACGCCGCCGGACAGTTTGATATGAAGATACGTGTCCCCGGCTGGGTACGCAATCAGGTGGTGCCCTCAAATCTCTATCAGTACACCGACGGCAAGCGCCTCGGCTATACGGTCACCGTCAATGGCACAGCCGTCGGCACCTTGGCCGCCGACGGCTACTTCGCCATCAGCCGTAAGTGGAAGAAGGGCGACAGGGTGCAGATACACTTCGACATGGAGCCGCGCACCGTTCGTGCTAATTACAAGGTGGAGGCTGACCGCGGCATGGTGAGCGTAGAACGGGGCCCGCTGGTATACTGTGCCGAGCATCCTGACAACGACTTCGACATCATGGGTGCCCTGCTTAATCAGGCGCCGCAGTTCACTCTCGGCAAGGGCGAGATTGCCGGCACCCCGATACAGACGCTGACCACCAGCGCCCAGACGCTGCACTTCAACAAGCAAGGCAGTCTGGAGGTGCAGGCCCAGACGCTGACGCTGATACCCTATTATGCCTGGTGCCATCGCGGCAGCGGGAAGATGCGCGTCTGGCTGCCGCAAGACCTGAGTGCCACCAGCCCGTCGATGCCTGCCACATTGGCCAGCGAGAGCAAGGTGACCACCTCGTCAGAGGTGCCTGCCTTGTCGTCTGTCAACGACCGCTTGGTGCCGAAGGACGAAAACGACCGCTCGGTGCCCTATACCCATTGGTGGCCGAAGAAGGCGTGCACCGAGTGGCTTGCCTACGAGTTTCCGCAGGAGTCGGCCGTGCAGAGTGCCACCGTCTATTGGTATGACGACGGCCCGTGGGGCGGCTGTCGGGTGCCGAAGTCGTGGCGTATCCTCTATCGCGATGCCCAGGGACAATGGCTGCCCGTGAGCGGTGCCGACGGCTACCCCACGGAGAAAGGTGCTGCCTGCACCGTGAACTTCGACCCCGTCACGACCAAGGCCATGCGCTTAGAGGTGGAGCTGCCCGACGACAATGCCTCCGGCTTGTTTGAATGGATTGTAAGATAAACGACGTGTTTGGCTTGCTCATGCAAGGGCATGGACGGAGACAGCGTGTGGCAAGGCTTTTTTGAAGGAACATAAAAAAATCAGCGGATTCAGAGCAAGAGCCGTCTGTTCCGCTGATTTTTTTCTGTTGTAATGGTCTTGGCTTCTTAGTTTTCCTTCGCGATGAACACCGCCTTGCGGGTGGCGTCGTCGCCTTTATTGCCTGGCTCAGTGGCTCTATTGGACACAGCGTTCAGCACCCCTTCCCGTCAATGCTGCACGAAGGGCCTTCGTTTTCAGGGAGAGGCTGCAGCCCTACGTCGCTTGACGACAGAGTGACGGTCCCGTCTTCCAGTACATAGCACGGAATGCCCACGTCGCCAATCCTTTTCGCCTCGTCGAAGGCCGGATGGGTATCTCTTAAATCGAGAAACTGCTTCAGGTTGCGCACGTGCTTGCCAATGTCAATCACCTCGAATCTTGCATTTCCTTCTACCTGCTTCTCCACGTATTCACAGTACGGGCAGGTCTGCATGACGAACATTTTAATCATAACGGTTTGTTTTTTATTTGCTTGTTAAGTTCATAGGGAGTTGTGGCGCAAAGTTACGAAAAATACTTCAGAATCTCCCATCCTATGTGCTTATTACCGCTCTGATTTATTCGCTTTTCACAGAAAAGAACAAAGTTTAAGGAAACGTACAACCGCAAAGTGACTGCTGCTATGCCGCTTTCATGCAGTCTTCCGCTTATTGATAGAAGGGGCTTTCGCCCCCTCCCAGAATCTGAAAGAAGCATCGGGGGAAACCCGTAATTTGTTTATCTGCTGAAAGATGTCTACATTAAGCGCACAGCGGGCCGAGTGGTAGGTCAGACCGCTGTGGCGCATAAACGTGCGCATTCTTTGCGTGGCGTAGTTTCGCAATTTCTGTTATGTGTTTGCAAAATGGCACATTTCTCACCATATTTCCAAGCAGAAGACAATACTTTACAACAATAATCCGATGGTTTCTTTTTTATTGAGGCCATCCGAGGTTCATATTTCATACGCAAACCTAACGGAATTTTTCCCAATTTGCAAGTCTCTCTCTCAGATTTCAATTATGATAGTTTTTTTCTCCGATTGTCCATTCTTTTGCGCGGTTATAAGTTTCCCACATGTGGGCATACGATTGGCGGAGTGCAAGCAATTCTTCGTGTGTGCCTTCTTCTGCTATCCTCCCTTTATCTACATACAAGATGTGGTCGGCATCAGTGATTGTGCCCAAACGGTGGGCGATGATCAATATGGTTTTTCCCTTGATGAGATGTGAGAAGGCTTCCAATATCTTACCTTCATTTTCGGGGTCGGCAAATGCTGTGGCCTCGTCCAGCAGGATGATGGGTGCATCTTTCAGTATGGCACGAGCCAGTGCTATGCGTTGCGTTTCACCTCCGGAGAGATATGTGCC
>JAGBJJ010000022.1 GCA_017934525.1 Prevotella sp. | reverse complement strand
TTCGACTCGCCCGTCATCAGCCTGAACGTCAATGATACGCTCAACGGCATCTACTATGGGCGCAAAGGCGAGCTGAACCTGTTGCCTTTGCTCTATAGCGACGAGGTGCTGAACGAGCCGGGGCTCGTCGTAGTCAGTCCCGGCACTGACGTGATGCCGCGTAACCTCAGCGTGGCCGAAGCCACGGCCGACTACTATGCTGACATGCTCCGCTTCAGCAAGGCGCGTCTGGTGAAGGCTGCCAACAACCGCATCTATGCCGTGGAGGGCGACCGCATGATACGCGTCTACAACGGATTCCAGACGCGCGGCGTCAGCGTGCCATCGAAGCTGGAAGACGTTCGCTACGACCTGACGGGCATTCTCTATACCAAGCGCTTCAACGGTGAACTCTTCGATGAGTTTGAATTGCTGCGGAACCCTGTGGCAGCCGATGTGCCCACCTTCAGCCTCAGCTACAGCATCGGCGAGGGGGGCAGCGTCAGCTTTGAGGAAAAACAGCTCTCCGGCGAAGGCCGGCAGGTGCTCTTCGAGGGCGAGACGCAGCAGCTGCACGTGGTGGCCGACGAGGGCTACGAGCTCTTTGAGATAGTACTCGATGATGTGGCACTCACCGACACGGTGCTCACGCTGGCCGCCATCGAGGGCGACCACACGCTGCGTGTGCTCTTCCGCGGGGCAGAGCAGAGCGGCATCAGTCAGGCAGAGCTGTCGCAGCGCCTGACGCCGGCCACGCCTGTCGCCGTCTATGGCACCGACGGGCGTCTGGTGGCTACGTCCACCTATGGCCAGCTCGACATGCTGCCCTTGCGCCACGGTGTCTACGTGGTGCGCTCGAAGCACGGCACCATGAAGATGACACGCCGCTGAACCGCCGCTCCGATAGCCGCGACATAAAAACAAAGCGGGCAGACATGCACAGATGGTGTATGTCTGCCCGCTTTGTTTTATCGGGGGGATGCGGTTATTCGTAGAAGCCCGTGTATTTCTGTCCGCTGATGCGGTAGGTAGTGGCGTAGGGCGGCTCGTCGTCGCTGAACGAGATGTCGAACACGATGCTGTCGTTAGGCATGCCGTGCAGGTTAGTCGCAGCCCCCAGCAGCACCCGGCCGTTGGTGATGACGGCCTGTCCGCTGCCCTTAGCGTCGTAGTCCGTCTCGGTGCACGCGAAAGTCAGCATCATGGCATTGCATGGCACCTTCATCTTGAACTTCCAGAAGTTATTGTTGTCTGTAATCCACATGCTGTCGGTATCGTTGGCCGACGTGTTGTAGGTCATCAGGTCAATCACCCCCAGTCCGTAGGGGTCGCTGTGAATCACGTTACCACTCTCGTCGACGATGTCGACAATCACCTCCCAGTGTCCGGCCAGGTTCTGTACGTTGGTTCCGCCCGGCTCCTCGTCGGTATCCACGTCGCAGGCCGTGAGCCCGAAGCCCATCGTGAGGGCCATCATTGCAAATCGGATGTATTTCTTCATAGTCAGTATCCTCCTTTCGTTATTATTTTGTTAGTGTAACCAAGAACGGCGAACCGAAGTCCAGCTCGAGGCTCACAGTGCCTGTTGCAGGATTGTAGCTGCCGGCTATCAGGTCGGGCACGTCGCTGCCCCAGTACCAGTCGCCAAACTGCACCAGCTCAATGGTGTTGTCATCGTTCAGGTGTATGACCGCCTCGAGCAGGAAGTCGAGTGAGTAGTTCGGGTAGCGCCCGTAGGCATAGAAACCGCCGAGGATGTCGTCGATGAGGTAGTTGCCGCCGCCCAGGTCGGAGATGGTGATGGGGGCGCCGTAGTAGTGGCGCGTGCCGTACTGGCTCTCGCCGTAGTAGGCGCTGGCAAAGTTGTCGGGGTCCTTCACCATGACGAGCCGCTGGGCCGAGACAGCAAAGCCGTCGACATTAGAAACCGAGTAGTTCAGCCTGTAGAAGGCACCCACCGACGTGTTTACGCTGCCGGTGACGACGACCTTCGCGGTGATGTCTTCGCCGGCTTCGGTTGCCACGAAGCCAGGGTCGGTAAACGTTTCGCCGACATTCATCTCGATGAACTCGTCGCCCAGCAGTTCCAGTTGTGCAAAGTAGGTCACCCGCGTGTCGGTCGTCTGGTCCTCGTCGTCGTTGCACGAAGTGAGTCCCGTCGTGCACAGACCGAGCACGAGGCTATATATAAATATCTTTTTCATACACATAACATTTAATCTTTTTTTTATCATTAAACCATGTTTGTCCTAATTCTTTCAGACCATCCTCACTTCACGTCCCAGAAGACGCGGTCGGTGATGGTGCGTGCCTTGGGCGTGTTGTTGTTATACTTGCGCGAGTCGCTCGAGTAGGGCACACTCATGCACAGGCCGCCGTTGCCCTTCAGGTTACGTACGGGGATGAGCAGCTCGCCGGGCGTGTAGGCGGCGGGGTCGGCCTTCACCTGCTCAGCCGTGAGAGCCGACACGGCCGGCACGTCGGTGCGGCGCTGCTCGCTCCATGCCTCCATGTGGTCGCGCATGAAGAGCGCCACCCACTTCTGCATGTATATCAGGTGCAGCTTCTGGTCGCTGCTTCCAGCCCAGGCCCCCTCAGCACTGAGGAATGTGGCTGCATCGTCGGCCATGCCGCGGTAGGCGAAGTCGCTCGTCACGCCGGTCTCGTAAGCCGTTCTGGCGGCAGCGTCGTTGCTGTTGAAGCGCAGCTGCACCTCAGCGATGAGCAGCTGCAGCTCGCTCTGGGTGAATAAGAATATGGGCATGTCGTGCAGTCTGCTGTAGTCAATGCAGCTCACGTCGGCATTCTTCGGCGTAGAGTTGTTCCAGAAGGTGTTGTCCTGCTTCGAGCCGGGGTAGAGGCCCACGTAGGTGTTGTCGCTCGTGCGTGGCAGGATGCAGTATGACAGCCGTGGGTCATCCGTCTGCTTCATATACTCCACGAAGGGGTAGGTCACGCAGTGGTTGTTGGCCGAGAGGTTGAACACGGCGTCGTACCACGGGTTGTACTGTCCCTCCTGGTTGCTGTAGACGTCCCACGCCACGTCGCCGCTGAAAAACTCGTCGGCGGCCACCAGGGCTTTCACCTTATTGATATAGTCAGCGGCGTTGATGTCTGCGTCGATGAATCGCAGATACATGCGCAGTCGCAGCGCGTTGGCATAGCCCTTCCACTGGCCGATGTTCTTATTCAGCAGAGGGTCGGTCATGCTGATGACGTCGTCAGACTCAAGTCTGGCCTCGGCCTCGTCAAGCTCTTGTAGCACCCCCTCGTAGACGGTCTGTCCGTCGTCGTAGTGAGGCGTCGAGTTGGCGTAGCCCTGCAGGGCTTCCTTGTAGGGCGTCATGTCGGTGTTGTCCACGAGCAGCTGGAAGGCCTGGGTGCGCACCACCTGTGCAATGAAGAGGTCGGCCGTGTTGGTCGTCTTCTCCATCACCTCTTTCAGGTCCTGCAGTGCGCCGGCATACATCACGCGGTAGGGTCGTATGAAGAGGTCGCTGGTCTCTTCGAGGTTCAGTTCCGCCAGGTCGTTATACTGGTTGGCCTCTGGCCTCTGGTCGAAGTACTGCACGAAGAATCCGGCGTAGTTGAACATCGCGTCGCCCGTGCATGCCGCCACGGCGTTGATGGCAGCAGGAAACTGCAGCGGCGCGGTGATGTCGGTCTCCGACGGGTAGTTAGGGTCGTCGTTGATATCCATGTCGCAGCTGGCGAGTGCCACTGCGGCTATAGCGAATAACATAGTCTTTTTCATATTGTAGTCTCCTTTCCAAGCTTAGAATTTAATGTTGAGGTTAAAACCGAACTTGCGCGAGCTGGGGTTGGCGCTGAATTCGCCGAAGTTGCCCTGCAGGTCGTTGCCGAACGACGTTGTCTCGGGGTCGACGAAGGTGTTGCTGCCCGGCGTCCATACAAACAGGTTGTTGCCGAAAGCCGACAGGCGCATGCCCTGTATGAAGCTGCCGCTGAACCACTTGCGTGGCAGGTCCCAGTTGATGACCACCTGGCGCAGTTTCACGTAGCTCTTGTCGATGAGGTTGTACGACTCCATCTCTATGCCGCCGCTGTTCCAGTAGTTATAGAGGTCGGTGCCGGTAATCGCCGTGCTGTTCTCCTCGTACTGTCCTGGTGCCACCTCGACAACCGAGTTGGGCACCACAAACGGGTTGCGGTCGTTGTATGCGGTCTGTATGGCGTTGCCGGTGAAGTACTCAATGCTCTTGGTGCGCGAGTACATCAGTCCGCCCTTGCGCACGTCGACGTCGGCCGAGAGGCTCAGCCCCTTGTAGGCAAACGTGGTGTTGAAGCCCATCTGGTATTTGTTGTTCATCGACCCTATCTCGACGGCGTCGTCGCTGTTCAGGGGCAGACCCACCTTGTTGACCACATACTGGCCCTTGTCGTTGGTCTTGGCCACGTGCGAGCGCCAGACACCCATCTCGCGGCCCTCGATGGCGTAGAGGCCCACGCCGCCGGAGAGGCCGTAGATGAGAGCCTCGTTGCCCAGTTCGTCGGGCAGGTCGATTACCTTGTTGTAGTTCTTGGTGAAGTTCCAGCTCAGGTCCCACCTGAAGTCGCCTATCTTCACCGGCGTCACGCTGACGAGCAGCTCCACACCGCGGTTGCGCACCTTGCCCATGTTGATGTTCTGGGCGGTGTAGCCCGTGGCGGCGTCCATGCTCAGACGTGTAATCTGCTTGTCGGTGTTGCGGTTGTAGTAAGTCACGTCAAACGACAGGCGGTTTTGCAGGAAGGCCATGTTCAGACCGAACTCCGTCTCGGTGGTCATCTCGGGGCTCAGCGTCGAGCTGCCCAGCACGTTGCCGGCAGTGTAGGCGTTGGTGCCCGTCTTGGAGAAGGGGAAGTTGGAGTTGCCCCAGTAGCTGGATGTCGTGCCGGCCTGGTCGTAGACCGACTTGGTATAGTAAATGGGCGCGTCGTTGCCGGTCTTGCCGTAGGCGGCGCGCACTTTGCCGAAGCTGACGATGTTTCTCACCCCCTCGGGCAGCATCTCGCTGAATAGCCAGCTGAGGGTGGCGCCGGGATAAAAGTAGGAGCGGTTGTCCTTGGGCAGCGTCGACGACCAGTCGTTGCGTGCCGTCAGCGTCAGGTAGAGCATGTCGTCCCACCCCAGCTCGGCCTGGGCGTAGAGGCCCATCGTGCGCAGCTTCGACTCGTATTGAGTGGTAGTGGGCCGCTCGCTTGAGTTCGACAGGTTGAAGAACGTGGGAATCGTCAGGTTGGTGACGCTGGCGTAGACGTACGACGAGCGATACTCGCGGCCGTTGAGTCCGGCCACGGCGTTCACGTCGAGCTTGCCGAACTCCTGCGTGTAGGTGAGCATCAGGTCGTTCTCAATCTGGCGCCGGCGCGTTGTCTGCTGCGACGTGCTGCCCGTCATCGACGACAGCTGGTCGGCATAGTTGGGCGTGTCGGGATACATCGCGGCATAGTTAGGTATGCCCGTGTTGCGGTGGCCCGTCGACGTGTCCAGACCGATGCGGTAGGTCAGGCGGAAGTGGTTGAGGAAGTCGTAGTCCAGCTGGAACTTACCGTAGAGACGTTCGCTCTCGTAGCGGTTCTCGTAGTCGTTCAGAATCTGGTAAGGGTTGATGATGCCGTAGGGCGTGTAGTAGTAGCCCGGCGTGTTGAAGATGTTCGTCAGGTCGCGCAGCTCGGTTATCGCGATGTCGCGCGGCGTCTGCATGATGCTGTTGTACATCGAGTTCGACTGCTGTCCGCCGCTGACGTAGCTGTTCTTCTGCCATGCGTAGTTCATCGACGTGCTGAAAGTGACGGCACCCGTTTTGTGGCTGCCGCGCGCCGAGAAGGTGTATTTGTCGTAGCTGTCTTTCGACGTGGGGATGATGCCGTCGTCGCTGATTTGCGAGAACGACACGAAGTAGTCCGACTTGTCCGTTGCGCCGTTGAACGAGACGCTGTTGGAGAAGCGGAAGCCCGTGTCGAAAAAGTCTTTGATGTTGTCTTCAATGGGCAGGTACGACTTAATCTGCTGCGAGCCCTTGTACTCGCGGCCGTAGCGCAGCACGGCGCCGTCGAACTTGGGGCCCCACGAGCCGTTCTCTATGTCGGTCTTCTCGCCGTCCCATCCCATGCCGAATGAGTTCTGCATCTGCGGCAGTCGCATCACCTGCTCCCACTGCAGACCGCCGTTGTACTCAATACCCACAACCTTGGCCTCCTGCTGTCGGCCGCTCTTGGTGGTGATGACAATCACGCCGTTGGCGGCGCGGCTGCCGTAGAGCGCCGTGGCGGCGGCACCCTTCAGGATGGTCATCGACTCCACGTCGTCGGGGTTGATGGCGTTGGCGCCGTTGCCGAAGTCGTAGGTGTCGCTCAGACCGCTGCTCGTCACCGAGTTGTTCAGCATCGGCACGCCGTCGATGACGTAGAGCGGCTGGTTGCTGCTCGTGAGCGAGCTGAAGCCGCGTATGATGACCGAGTTGGAAGCACCCGGGTCGGCGGCGCCGCTGCTTATCTGCACACCGGCCACCTTGCCGGCCAGGCTCGACATGACGTCGGCCGTGCGTGCCTCGGAAATCTTGTCGCCGTCGACCGCCGTGGCCGAGAAGCCCAGCGCTTTCGTCTGGCGCTTGATACCCATGGCCGTCACCACCACCTCGTCGAGGGCGTTGGCGTCGGTGGCCAGGCGCACCACCATGCCGTTGCGCGCCGTAGCTGTCTGCGTCTGCATGCCCACGTAGCTGACGCGTATCTGCGTCTTGCCCTGGGGCAAGGTCAGCGTGAAGTGACCGTCTGCATCCGTTACTGTACCGATGTTAGTGCCCACCACGAGTACCGACGCGCCGATAATCGGCTCGCCGTCTTCCTGAGACACTACGGTACCACTGATTTTCGTCTGGGCAATCACTCCTCCCACCAGCAGGAAAAGGCTTGCCAATAGCATCATTAGTCTTTTTTCCATAAATCTCTCTCGTTTTAGTAATGTTTAGTTAAGTCTGAAATATCCTGATTTTTACTTTTGCCTTAACGGCACATGATGCCTTGTACGTCTGATTTTATATCATAGCATTTTGGCTCTTCCGCCCATGTGTTACAGAATGCAAATATAAAAAATAGTTTTAAAATTCCCAAACAATTTAGGCAAAAGTTAACGAAAAACACAAAAATAATATCAAAATAAAATATTTTCTGTATATTCTGCAGCATTGAAGCTCGTTGTCATGGTCGCTACGATGGCAGAATGTCAGCCGACGCAGGCCGTTTTACACCTTATTACTATAATTAAGGCTGACGCAACGCGCAGCCGCCGTGAATAATTATGGCCAAAATATGTGTAATTTTGGCCGGAATTCGATTGATTTTGGCCGATATCCTTTGGCTTCGGGCTTTTTTTGTGGTGTACTTTCTACGCTAAATCGATAAAATTGTTACGTTTTCTCTACTTAATCATGATGTTTTGTAAGTAAAAAAGTTTTTTTTATTAACTTTTAGTCGAAATATTGTAACTACTCAGCACCCATGACATGAGTAGTTGCCTTACTGTTTCACGACAGCAAGTATAGCGTTATATTTTGAGTTTCCGTTCTTCATGGCAGTTTCTGCTATGGAATGCAGCTTGGCAAAATCGTCAGCTCCTCCGTCA
>JAGBJJ010000003.1 GCA_017934525.1 Prevotella sp. | reverse complement strand
CGTGGCCGACGTGAACACCAACCCTGAGAACATCGTCATCGGTGCCCGTGCCTTCAGCGACAATCCCGAGGTGGCCGCGCCGATGGTCGTCAGCTATCTGCAGGGGCTGAAGGATGCCGGCGTGACGGGCTGCATCAAGCACTTCCCCGGACACGGTGACACCCAGGCCGACACGCACTACGGCTACGCCCAGAGCCTGAAAACGTGGGACGAGATGCTGTCGTGCGAACTGGGGACCTTCAAGGCTGGCATCCAGTGGGGCACGCAGTTGATTATGACAGCCCACATTGCCGCGCCCAACGTGACAGGGTCGGACATCCCCGCCACCATGTCGCCCCTCATCCTGCAGGACAAACTGCGCGGCGAGCTGGGCTACCAGAACCTCATCATCACCGACGCAATGGAGATGGGCGCCATCACCCTGCAATACACCAATGCCGAGGCCGCCGTGGGCACCCTGCAGGCCGGTGCCGACATCGTGCTCGGGCCCCAGAATTTCGTCGAAGCCTTCGATGCCGTGGTCCAGGCCGTGCAGGACGGCCTGCTCACCGAGCAGCGCATCGACCAGAGCGTCCGCCGTATCCTCCGGCTGAAGCGCCAAATGGGGCGGTAGTAACAATCAGAGATTTAGCGTTAAATCATTATGAATAGGAAATCACTTTGGGCGCTCGCCGCCATCCTCGCCATCTTCTGTGGCGTAGGTATCTACATCTGGTGCAGTGGCGACAACGCCCCATCGGACAGCAGCAGGAAGGAAGTGCGCATCGCCATCGCCTGGCGGGCCGACGCCGACAATGAGTTCTGCACGAACATCGTGGAGGCCTTCCGCGAGGCGGGCGTCATGGTGACGGTGCTGCCGCAGGTGAAGGCCGGCTATCTTGACTACAGTGGCGACGCCGTGGCTGCGACCTGCCTCGATGCCGATGGCATTGGCTATCTGTCGGAGGCCAGCGGCGCACTGGTACGCTCGCGGGGCTGCGACGGGTCGAATGCTGCTGAGGTGCTGAGCGGCGTGGACGGCGTCATCTTCACTGGCGGCGAGGACATTGCGCCCACGCTGCTGGCCACCCCGCAGGACTGGCATCGCATCGAGGCCGAAATAGACTACAACGCTGCCCGCGACGTGTCGGACTTCCTGACCATGACCTACTGTCTGGACCACGACATCCCCCTCATCGGTTTCTGCCGCGGGGCGCAGATGCTGGGCGTGGTCTCCGGGGCCACCATCATTCAGGACATCCCCACATGGTTTGCCCAGCAGGGCCTGTCCTACAACTACGAGCACCGCCGTGAGAAGGCCAAGGGAATGACTTATCGCGACTATACGCCGCACGACGTGACGCTCAGTGAGGGCTCTTTGTTGGCCCGCTTCTTCGGCACGACAACGCTCACCGGCTGTCCGTCGTGGCACCATCAGGCCCTGCTCAGCACCGAGGGCACACCGCTCCGCGTCACTGCCACAACCACCGTGTCCAGCATCGACATGGTGGAGGGCATCGAGCGTACCGACAAGCGCTGCGCCGTCGGCGTGCAGTTCCACCCCGAGGCCGCCATCGTGAAACACACAGGCAGGGCCGTCAACAACGAAAACGCCGACCTGTTTATGGCCTACGATGCCGCCATCCCCCTGTTCCGCGTCTTCATAGAAGTCTGTAAAAACAATAACAACTGATGATTTGACGTCGGAATGGCAAGATTGCCGTGGATTTTTTGTAATTTTGCATGCAAAAACAAATACATAGGTGATAATGACTGACGAAATGAAAGAGCGGTGGCGGCGCTTCAGGGCGTGGCAGGAGAATCCGTTCGACTACACGAACCACAGCGAGCACGCCACGCGGTGCGCCAACTGCGGCACGGAGTTCCGCGACAATTTCTGTCCCCGCTGCGGGCAGAAAGCCGGGACGGGGCCTATCGGCTGGAACACGGTGAAGCAGGGCATACTGATTCTCTGGGGCATGGACACCCGCTCGCTGAGTTTTACGCTGATTCAACTGCTGCTGCGGCCGGGCTACTTGGTTCGCGACTATCTGAGCGGCAAGCGCCAGGTGTCGTTCCCGCCCGTGAAGATGCTGTTCATCGTGGCCATCGCCAACGTGCTGGCATCCCGTCTGCACACGATGCTCTACGGCAGTGCGGCAGAGGCGGACACCTTTCCGGATGCCGTGGCCTTCATGAACCGGTTTATGACGTGGGCGCAGGAGAACATGGCCTGGAGCACACTGCTCTTCATGACCGTCTTCATTCTCCCCACGTGGCTGCTGTTCCGCCGCGCGCCCCGCTACCCCCGCCACAACCTGCCCGAAGGGTTCTTCCTTCAGGTGTTCATGGCCAGCCTCTCCCTGTTCATCGACATGTTTGCCCAACTGACCTCCCCGTGGCTTAACTCCTTGTTCCCCGTCTGCTACGTCGTGACCTACAGGCAACTCTTCGGCTACGGATGGTGGGGCACGCTCTGGCGGCTCGCCCTCTGCGTCATCATCGGCTTCGGGCTGATCATCTTCGCCTTCATTGCCGCCACGGTCTGGTTCAATGCCGGGGCTCTTTTTGGATAAACCAATAAAAACAGAATATGAAACAGAAGAAACTATGGATGCTCGCCGCCATCCTCGTAATCTGCGGCGCAAGTGTATTCACAAGTTGCAAGAAAGCTAACGTGCAGGAAGACCGCTCAGCGACAGAGGTGAAGGCTGATGCGCCCGAGGATACCGTGCAACAGGTCGTGAGCACCGAACTGATTCGCACGTCGCAGAGTTGGGACGGCGTGGAGTTGCCCGACTACTTCGAGGGCCGCCCGGAGTTGGTGGCGGTGAAGTACGTCTTTCCCGCCGGGCAGAAACTTGGTTGGCACCACCATCCCGTCATTAACTACGGCGTGCTGGTGCAGGGCGAACTGACCATCATCGGACAGGACGGCAAGGAGAAAGTAGTGCACGAGGGCGAGGCCGTCGTGGAGATGGTGAACACCATCCACCACGGCGAGAACCGCGGCTCGAAGCCCGTCATCCTCTACATGTTCTACCTCTCGAAGGAGGGCGAGCCTCTGGCCGTGCAGCATCCTGAGATCCCATTGGAGTGATTTAGACGATGAAAAGACTACATATTGAGCGGTTCTACCTGAACCGGCTGGATGACGAGTACCCGATGACGGTGCGCATCACGCTGCGGCTCCGCGACGCGGTGGACGAGGGGATGCTGCGCGAGGCGCTGGAGGCCACGCGGCAGCGATACCCGTACCTCTGCGTGCGGCTCGGCGTGGTGCGCGACGATGATCTGTCGGAGCACTATGTGTATGAGGACAATCCCAAGCCGTGGGTACTCAGTGCGGGGCAGCAGTCGGTGCGGCTGTTCGGTGACGAGGCCAACGGCCACTTGCTGGCCTTCGCGTGGTGGGATGACTGCGTGGCGCTGGATTTCTCGCACGTGCTCATCGACGGCGACGCGGCCTACCGCCTGCTGCGCACGTTGCTCAACGAGTATTGTCGGCGACACTACGATGAGGGCCTGAGCCGCAAGGACGTGTGGGTGGCGGGCGACGACATCAGCCCCGAAGAATACACCGACCCCGCCACGCTTCCCCGGCCCGAAAAGTTAGCGCAGCCGTCAGCCGTTCAGCATCCGCAGATGCAGCGCCCTCGCGTGGTGAACCTCTCGACGGAGGCCGTCAGCCCCATTGCCGAGCGGAAAGAGACGGTGCTGATACGCCTGTCGGAGGATCAGATGATGGAGCGTGTGTGGGCTCTCGACGCCACTCCGGCCACGCTGTTGGCACTGCTCCTGACGCGTGCCATCGCACGGCTCCACGCAGACAGCGTGACCACGGGTGGCATCCCAACCGTCTGTGTGGCCGCCAATCTGAGGCGGGCACTGGGCGTTCCGCTGGCTCACCACTCGATGGTGGGCGGCCTGTTCCTCCCCCTGTCGTCGGAACTGGCCGAAAAGGGCATCGTCGAGCAGGTGCAGGCCTTCCGCCAGATGGTGGCGGCGCAGGCCAGCGATGAGCAGTTGCAAGCCTACTTCTGGCAGACGCAGGAGCGCATGGACCGCATGGAGCTGTTGCCCACGCTGCGGGCCCGCTACGAGGCCTTCGCGCCGGTGAACACGCTGATGGGGCAGATGGCCTCGTGCATGCTGAGTTATGTGGGCAAGGCCCGTCTGGGCACCGCCGAGCAGTACGTTCGCGAGATGGTGGCCGAGGCCGACTCTGCCTACATGCTGGTGCTTGAAGTGAGCGCCGCCGCCGGACGGTTCACCATCAGTTTCACTCACCGCTTCGCCACCGATGCCTATCTCGACGCCTTCCTCGACGAACTCCGCGCCCTGGGCCTGACGCCCGAGGTGGCCGACCGCCATCCGCTGCATCTGGCCCCCATCACCGATTATCGAAACAATAAATCATAAAAATATATGTCTATGAAAATGAATATCTACGAAGAAGCCAGCCGCTGCCTGCTGTGCGAGGACGCTCCTTGTACCAGGGCCTGCGCGACGGGCGACCCAGCACGGGCCATCCGCGCCATCCGTTTCGACAACCACAAGCCCGCCTTGCGCTGGGTGAACGACAGTACCGACGCCGAACTGGAGCGGGCGGAGCAAGCCTGCATCCATCCGGGCGGCCCCGTCCGCATCAAAGAGATGGTGCGCAGTATCAGCCCGGATGACGTGGACTTTGAATGGTTCACGGTGGAGGGTGAAGGGTTGAAGGTGAAGGGGCCTTCGCTCAATATCGACTTCTGCGGCATCCCGTGCGAGAACCCGTTCTTTCTCGCCTCGTCAGCGGTGTGCACCAACTAATGCATATAAAGTTATAACAATTTAAAAATAAAGAAGTATGAAAAAGACAATTATCCTTTTGTTTGTTCTGCTTGTGCAGTTGACCGCACAGGCACAGTTACGCAGTGGTCACTTCTTCAAGACAGTGCAGCGTGAGAATCTGACGGAACAGGAAGCCGTGGAGCGTTTCGGCCAATGGTTCGCCTTGCCGCAGGAAACCGAGTGGCAACGAGTAGGCGAGCGCACCGACAAACTTGGTATGACCCGTGTGGAGTACCGCCAGTACGTGAGCGGCGTGGAGGTGGAGCACTCGCAGGTGTTGCTCCACGTCAGGGACGGCCGTGTGCAGACCGCTAACGGTACTGTGATGGAGGCTGCAAAAGCGCCCGCCAAGATTCGCCGCCATGCCAAGATATATCGCGACGGTACGCCCTCCGACCTGCTGGGCAGCAAGCTCTATCTGGTGAGCACGGAGTATGGCTACCGCTATGCCATAAAGGTGCTCTCGGCTGACAGAAGCGAGTGGATATACACCGATGCGGACACGGGCGAGGTGCTGAAGCGCATCCCCACGCGCAACAGTCTGACGGCGGAACCCGTCAAGGTGACGGGCAGTTCAATTTATAGCGGCGAGGTGCAGATAGACGCCTCTCGCGACACGGAGAGCGGCACCTATATGCTCTGGGACCAGCAGCGCAACATCCACACCATGATAGGTGCCACGTTGCCAGCAATGGAAGATCTCTGTGATAATGGCACCTTTTCAGAGATATTCCCGTCGCTTGGTCTGCCTGCCGATGAGCCGCTGACCTGGAAGGAAATAGACTCCATGTTTGATGATGGCACCCTCAAACCAAGAGATTGGGACCTCTCCCTCTATATCAATAAATACGCTTCTCACGCTGCCAGCGCCACCCCGACGTTCGACAGTTATAGGTTCAAGACCGTTACGTTCGACAAGGTGACCTTCACCGACCCCGAAAGTGGCGACAAGACCGACTTCACCCCCACAGAGGAAGACCCGCAAGCAGTGTCGCTGAACATCATGTATGCAGGCACAGACGGCATGATAGAAATCATGCGGGACACCATCACCAGCATGCCCGTCACGTTCGACCTGACTCAGTGCATGGACGAGATTCCCCTGGCCGGTGCCGACCTTCAGCTTTGTAGTGTTCAATATGAATATGATAAAGACGGTAACCCCATACGTATCAAATATGTACCGTTGATGACAGCCCTCCGGCTGGTGCCCGACGCCTCTTGCAGCAAGACGTGGAGCAATGCCGACATGGTGGCATCGTGCGTCTATGAGAAGAACCTTCCCTGGTCGGCTGTTGACATACACTGGGGCATGGGGCATACCTATGACTTCTATCGCGAGGTGTTCGACCGCGACAGCTACGACGGTCAGGGCTCACCCATCTACAACCTTTTCTATTTGCCCATGGATTCCAACGACAAAATTTACCTCGCCAATATCGACATGAATAATGCGGCAGCAAACACGACCTTTGCCAAGCCCTTTATGATATATGGCATGGGCAACCGGGCTATAGGCAAGTGGTCGATGAATCCCGTCGTGGAACTTTCGGTCATGTCCCACGAGTTCACACACATCGTCACAAACTATTCTGCAGGCTTGGTCTATCAGGGAGAGTCGGGCGCATTGAACGAGTCGTTCTCCGACCTGATGGGCATCAGCGCCAAGAAGTATGTGCAGGGCAACGATGCCGCGTGGACCATTGGCGAAGGCGTGATGGTCTATTGCTCAAACTTGCGCTCCATGTCGTTCCCCAAGATGTGCATGGACGGCGCAGCGGCTTGCCCCGACACCTATCAGGGAGAGTTCTGGGTGGATCCGGAGAGCAAAACCGACCCCGACCACGGTGGCGTACACACGAACAGCGGCGTGCAGAACAAGTGGTTCTATCTGCTCACCGACGGCGACTCCGGCACCAACGACAAGGGCTACAGCTACGACATCACCGGCATCGGCATAGAGAAGTCACGGCAAATAGCCTACCGCACGCTCACTGAGTATGCCACCCAGGAGTCGCAGTATGCCGACATCCGCCTTGCCTCCCTGCAGGCTGCCACCGATCTCTTTGGTGCGGACGCCGTTGAAGTGACGACCGTCGATGAAGCCTGGAAGGCCGTGGGTGTGGTCGATGGTGGAGACGTGACGGCAATCCGCAACACTAGGCTGGCTACCGATGGCTCCATGGCAACAGACAACGCCGTCTATGACCTCTCCGGCCGCAAGGTGCAGAACCCGCAGAAGGGTCTGTACATCAAGAGCGGAAAGAAGATTCTTGTCAGTGAGCGGTTAAGAAACAACAAAGTTCAAAGGAGCGACTTCAGCAGTCTCAGATAGTCGGAATAAAAGATAATATGCTCTATGAAGCAAATATTTAACAATTTAAAAACAACAATGAAAAAGAATCTTATGACTCTCGCTGTTACGGCAGCATTCGCAGTGACCATGTTCACCAGTTGCGCAACCATCAACAGCGGCGCCGCTCTTGCCGAAAAGGCCCCAATAGGCCAGAAGGTGGGCGAGGCCCAGTCCACCTACATCCTCGGACTCTGGTCGTCGAAGGGCGAGCAGAACAACATCAAGCAGGCTGCCGAAAACGGCGGCATCAAGAAGGTGACCCAGGTGGAGTACGTCGACCAGAGCGTGCTTGGCGGTCTCTTCATCAAGCACACCACTCGCGTCTACGGTGAGTAACAACAAGCGGGCAGGGGTGCGAAAGGCGGGTAGGCGCGTCAGCGGGAATGAGGCGAACTTGCTCGGGAATTTCCCCTGCCCGTTACAAAGGAACAACAATTGAATAAGGAACACTATGATTAGAACAATGAGACAATGGATGCTCGCCGCCATCCTCGTAATCTGCGGCGCAATGACAGTTCAGGCGCAGGTGATGAAGGCCGCTGACCTGGAGAAATACGCTAAAGAGAAGTACGGCGACAAATGGCTCGACGCAGCCAAGAACCTGGCCGAAGGGTTGACGCTCGACAAGAATGAGAGCCTGACCTATCAGCAGGTCATCCAGGCCGAGGGCAAGACGAAGGAGCAACTCTACGTCGCCCTGAACTACTGGGCCACGGCTACGTTCAAAGACCATAATGCCATCACGCTCAACGACAAGGAGGCGGGCTGCATCATCATCTCCTCGACCATCCCCAGCATCGTGGAGCACATGGGTACCATCAGCAAGTACACCGTGAGCATCACCCCCGTCATCCGCCTCGACATCAAGGAGGGTCGCGTCCGCGTGACCTTCACCGTGCAGAACTACGACATCCTGAATGACATCAGTGGCGGCTGGTTCGGCGTGAAGCCCGACGGCGAGAAGAACAAGTCGTATGGCGACGGCAAGCGCAAGATGGACGACAAGACCAACGTCAGCCTCTACGACGAGAACTGGGAGATTGCCAAACACTATCCCTTCGTGGAGAAGGATGCCCAGAAGCGCACCTGTGCCAAGGCCCTCGTGATGACCCACGCCTACTCGAACGCCATCATCGACAAGGTGGAGGAAGCGCTGAAAAACGGCATCGTGGGCAATGAGGATGATGACTGGTAAAGACTTTGTGTGAGATGAAACATATGCAGAGCAATATGAAAAAATATAAGTTTTGGTCAATTTCATTATGGCTGGTTCTTTATAGTGTATCAGTCTTGGCTGCATGCGCGAACGACGACAGTCCTGTTAAGAATGAAGATGTAACGGAGATAGCCGATAAGGTGTGGGCTTTCAGCCAGAGCCATCCCGACGGCTTTACGCTTGACATCCATAGCATGACCTGCCCGACGGAGGGCATAGCCGTCAGTTACGCTGCTACACAGGACAGCCATTCGCGCGACCAACTGGAGAGCGTGGTCAGTCATGCCTTGCAGCACGACGGCTATGTCGGTGGCTGGTATAACAGCGACAACGGACTCTATTATTTCGACAGCACCCGTCTGTTCCCGGAGGACGCGCTGGCTGCCGCCATTCAGTTCGGAAAGGAGAACGGGCAACATTCCGTGTTTATCCTTTCTACTTCAACGGATATACCCCTTGCAGGGAAGGTCGCCCAGATTGCGGAGCGCGGCACGCTGCTCGTCGGGACTACGGGCGACTACCGGCCGCTGTCGTACAGGGAGGCCGACGGCAACTACTGGGGCTTCGGCATCGAGATGGCCCAGAAGATAGCTGAGCGACTGAACGTGGACATCGACTTTGTGCAGACCTCATGGCCTACGCTGACTGCCGACGTGCTGGGCGAGCCGCAGACGATGGATTTCGCCATCGGCGGCATCACCATCACCGATGCGCGACGGGAGACGATGCTGATGAGCGACGGCTATCTGTGCAACGGCAAGACCATCCTCTGCCGCACCGACGAGGCCGCTCGCTTCCAGTCGCTGGCCGACATCGACCGGCCCGAAGTGCGCGTGATGGTGAACCCCGGCGGACTGAACGAGAAATTTGCTTTGGCGAACCTGACCCACGCTCAGATTATCGTCCACCAGAAGAACGAGGAAATCCCCTCGCAGGTGGCCGAGGGCCAGGCCGACGTGATGATTACCGAAATCACAGAGGCCCCATGGTACGTGCAGAACGACACGCGCCTGGCTGCCCCGCTGCTCAACAGCCCCTTCACCCACGGCGAAATCAGTGTGCTGATGCGCAAGGGGCAGGACGACCTGCTTGCTCTCGTCAACAGCGTCATCGCCCAGATGAAGGCCGACGGCTCGCTGCGCCAGCTCCATGAGAAGTACGGGCTGGTGTATGGTTACTAATTATTGTCAAAAGATAAAACTGTTAGCACTTTGATTGCGGTGGTTTGAAAATTATTTCTTATCTTTGCAGGATAAAAGCTCAAAGATAAGTCATAAAGAACAAGACCATAATGGAATCAATCGTTTTCTGGGGATTCAACCTCCACGCGTGGATAACCATCGCGACGGTGCTCACGATGTTCACCATCCTGCTCTTCACGAAGTTGCGGGCCGACCTGGTGTTCATGGGTGCCGTCGGCATCCTGTTTGTG
>JAGBJJ010000021.1 GCA_017934525.1 Prevotella sp. | reverse complement strand
GAGGTGGTTGGTGGGGTCGTCGAGCAGCAGCACGTCGGGCTTCTGCAGCAGCAGGCGGCAGAGGGCCACGCGGCGGCGCTCACCACCCGAGAGGTACGTCACGGGCCAGTCGCCGGGCGGACAGCGCAGCGCGTCCATGGCGCGTTCCAGCTTCGAGTCCATATTCCAGGCATCGGTGGCATCGATGATGTCTTGCAGCTCAGCCTGACGGCTCATCAGCTTGTCCATCTTGTCGGGGTCCTCATAGTACTCCGGCATGCCGAACTTCACGTTGATATCGTCATATTCAGCCAGCGCATCATACACATGCTGCACACCCTCCATGACGTTCTGCTTCACCGTTTTCTCCTCGTTCAGGGGCGGGTCCTGGGGCAGATAGCCCACGGTATAGCCAGGACTCCACACCACCTGTCCCTGATACTGCTGGTCGAGGCCGGCGATGATTTTCATGAGCGTCGACTTACCGGCACCATTGAGTCCGATGATGCCAATCTTTGCCCCGTAGAAGAAGCTAAGATAAATATTCTTGAGCACCTGTTTCTGGTTCTGCTGTATGGTCTTGCTCACTCCGACCATCGAGAAAATTACTTTCTTGTCGTCTACTGTTGCCATAAGAAAATATGTTTTTTAAAGATGATTTCGTGTTTTTGGTGCAAAGATAACAAAAAAAAACGAGACGCGTGAATCTTTGGCAAAAGAAAAAGGAGCCGCATCTTTTTCAGATGTGACTCCCTCGGATTTTCAAGAATTTATTCCTGTTGTTACTTAACCTTGGCAACGATGGCCTTGAAGGCTTCGGGGTTGTTGAGGGCCAGGTCGGCGAGCACCTTGCGGTTGATCTCGATACCAGCCTTGTGCAGGGCACCCATGAGCTGCGAATAGCTCATGCCTTCCATGCGGGCAGCGGCATTGATACGCTGAATCCACAGTGCACGGAAATTGCGCTTCTTGTTACGACGGTCGCGATAAGCGTAGGTCAGACCCTTCTCCCAGGTGTTCTTAGCTACTGTCCAAACATTCTTGCGGGCTCCAAAATAGCCGCGGGTGAGCTTAAGGATTCTCTTACGTTTTGCTCTTGAAGCAACGTGATTTACTGATCTTGGCATAATTTTCTTTCTTTAAATGTTCGACAATAGGTTTAATTAGCGGAGACACAACAGGTCGCGTACCTGCTTCATGTTGCTCTTGTCTACGATGGCCGTGTGGACCAGGTTGCGCTTCTGCTTCTTGGTCTTCTTGGTCAGAATGTGGCTGTGGTAAGCATGGTGTCTCTTAACCTTACCTGTACCGGTGAACGAGAATCTCTTCTTGGCGCCGGAATTTGTCTTTACTTTTGGCATTGTTTTGTTATTTTTTAGTTGTTATTATTAAGCGATGGCAACGCATATACCGGGCGCAGCGCATCTTTATCTTCTGTGTATGGAGCTCAGTGCAGGCCTCAGGCATTGTCTTCTGCCTCAGTGAGCTTCTTCAGTGCATCGGCACTGATCTTCGCATTGGCAAACAAACCGCCGTTGGCGGGAGCATCGGCATTCATTTCTTGCTCAGCCTTCTGCTGGCGGGCTGCCTCCTTAGCTTCCTTGGCCTCAGCCTCGCGGTCGCGAGCCTGCTGGCTCTTCTTGGCCACGCCTGCCTTCTTGGGAGCCAGGTAAAGGAACATCTTCTTTCCTTCGAGCGAGGGCATCGACTCTACCTTGCCACAATCCTCGAGGTCGTTGGCAAAGCGCAGCAGCAACACCTCGCCCTGTTCCTTGAAGAGGATACTTCGACCACGAAAAAACACATAGGCACGCACCTTGTTGCCTTCTTCAAGAAACTCCTTGGCATGCTTCAGCTTGAACTGATAGTCGTGCTCGTCGGTCTGCGGTCCGAAGCGTATCTCCTTCACCTCCACCTTCACCTGCTTGGCCTTCATCTCCTTGGCCCGTTTTTTCTGCTGGTAGAGGAACTTTGAATAGTCGATGAGACGACACACAGGCGGGTTAGCATTAGGCGAAATCTCAACAAGGTCTACACCCTGCTGGCGAGCCATGTCAAGTGCTTGTCTGGTAGGCATCACTGTCGATCCGCTTTCGCCTACTATGCGGACTTCACGCACGCGAATTTGTTCGTTTACGCGGTACTGATTCTGTTTTTTGTCAGTCTTCATTCAGCTATTTTATCAAAATCGGCTGCAAAGTTACTAAAAAGTTGGGAGTTAGAACTTAGTTATGTAGCTTTTATTTTTACGCGTTATATTTTTTTAACTTCTATGCTTTGCCTTCCGGTTGCATGTTGCATGGCAGCGGGAAAAAAGAGAGGCCGGGATTCTCTGCACAGACAGTTTCTCAGCCTCTTCTTTATTTCTTCTGCCTTGCGGCAATGGTCCGTCAGAACTCCTTCGTCTGCTCGGCCACCTCGGCGTTAATCTTATCGATAAACTCCTGAATGGTCATTGTGGCCTGCTCGCCACCGCCCTGCTGACGCATGGAGACGAGTCCCTCAGCCTCTTCCTTCTCACCGACGATGACCATGTAGGGAATGCGCTTCAGCTCGTTGTCACGAATCTTGCGCCCCAGCTTCTCATTGCGCAGGTCGATATTGGCACGCACACCCTGCAGGTCGAACTCCTTCGCCACCTTCTTGGCATAGTCGTTGTACTTCTCCGACAGCGGCAGAATGGCCACCTGGTCAGGCGTGAGCCAGAGGGGGAAATGACCGCTGGTGTGCTCGATGAGCACGGCCGTGAAACGCTCCATCGAACCGAAGGGAGCACGGTGGACCATGACGGGGGTCTTTTTGGTGTTGTCCTCGTCGGTGTACTCCAGCTGGAAGCGCTTCGGCAGGTTGTAGTCTACCTGAATGGTGCCCAGCTGCCAGCGACGGCCAATGGCATCCTTGATCATGAAGTCGAGCTTAGGACCATAGAAAGCGGCTTCGCCATACTCCACCTTGGCAGGCAGTCCTTTCTCGCGGCAGGCCTCCACGATGGCAGCCTCGGCCAAAGCCCAGTCTTCGTCAGAGCCCACATACTTCTCGTGGTCGTTGGGGTCGCGGAGCGAGATCTGTGCTTCGAAGTTGAAGCCGAATGCCGACAGCACAATGCCTATGATGTCCATCACGTTGAGAAACTCCTGCTTCACCTGGTCGGGACGACAGAAGATATGGGCATCGTCTTGGGTGAACGAGCGCACGCGCGTCAGGCCGTGCAGCTCGCCGCTCTGCTCGTAGCGATAGACCGTGCCGAACTCTGCGATGCGCAGGGGCAGGTCGCGGTAGGAGCGCGGCTTCCATGCGAATATCTCACAGTGGTGCGGACAGTTCATCGGCTTCAGCATGTATTCCTCGTCCTCCTCGGGCGTGTGAATGGGCTGGAACGAGTCTTTGCCGTAGTGGGCATAGTGGCCGCTGGTGACATAGAGATTCTTTGAACCGATATGCGGCGTGATGACCTCCTGATAGCCAAAACGCTTCTGCACCTTGCGCAGGTGGTCCTGCAGACGCAGACGAAGCTCAGTGCCTTTCGGCAACCAGATGGGCAGGCCCTTGCCCACCTTGTCGGAGAACATGAAGAGCTCCATCTCCTTGCCTATCTTACGGTGGTCGCGTTTCTTTGCCTCCTCAAGCATGACCAGATACTCGTCGAGCATCTTCTTCTTGGGGAACGTGATGCCGTAGAGGCGCTGCATCTGCTCACGGGTGGCATCGCCACGCCAGAACGCTCCGGCCACACTGGTCAGCTTGATGGCTTTAATCTCGCCCGTATCTACCAGGTGAGGACCGCGGCAGAGGTCGGTGAAGTTGCCTTGCGTATAGGTTGTGATTGTGCCGTCTTCAAGATCCTGGTCGATGTGCTCGCACTTGTAGGTCTGTCCGTCGGCAGCAAACTCCTTCAGAGCGTCGGCCTTGGCCACCTCACGGCGCACCACAGGCTCCTTCTTCGAAGCGAGTTCTTTCATTTTCTGCTCAATCTTGGGGAAGTCGCTTTCCTTGATGCTCTCGCCGCCAGGCAGCAGCACATCGTAGAAGAATCCGCTCTCCACGGCCGGGCCGAAACCAAACTGGATGCCGGGATAGAGCTCCTTCAGGGCCTCGGCCAGAAGATGAGCCGATGTGTGCCAGAAGGTATGCTTGCCCTGCTCGTCGTCCCACTTGTAGAGCTCGAACTTGGCATCCTCGTTGATGGGACGGTTCAGCTCTACTGTTTCGCCGTTCACTCCGCAGCAAAGCACGCTGCGCGCCAGAGCCGGCGAGATACTCTCGGCAATCTGAAGTCCAGTGACGCCCTGCTCATACGAGCGAACAGAGCCGTCTGGAAATGTAATGTTGATCATATTTACAATATATGTTAAAGTTTATCGTGTGCAAAGTTACAACATATTTTCCTAACAAAAGCATAATTACGCATGATTTTTCCATGTCGGCAGCGCTTTGGCTCTTTTTTCCCATGCATCAGCCACAGAGGACAGAGGGTGTCAGTCGGCATCCGACATGATGGCGCCGAGATCATCTTTGGATATGCCAAGCGTCTTAGCCGCCATGGTGAGGTACATACGCTCAGCCATATTGAGCTGCCCGCCATCGGCCTTGGCCACGTCGAGCATGGCCTGGAGGGCCTCGGCGGCATAATCGGGGTCGCAGGCCAGCAGGTCGTAGTCGAGCTCGTAGTTGAAGTCGGTCTCACGACTTTCCTCGGTTCCCACGTTGCCCAGCAAGTCAAGCTTGTCGTCGTCAGACAGGTCTGACTCTGCCACTTTCTGCTCAATGACATGGTATTTCTCTGCCGACACACTGCCGTTGATGTTGGCCATGTTGATCATGGCCTCGATGACGGCCCGCTGCTTGTCGGTCGGACGCCCCTCGCTCTGCTCGGCCTTCACGAACGAGGCCTTGATGTTGTTATACTCCAGCGCAGCGATGTCGCCGTCGTTGAAGTGCATCTTCTGCGCCTTCAGCCGCTTCTGCAGCCTGCGGGCGCCTGGGGTGAAGGTGAACAGCGTGAGACTACCCGAGAAGAGGCCGCCGGCAATGGGGATAAACTTGCCCAGACCCTTGGCGAATCCTTCCTTGGTGAGCTTCAGGCCAGCCATCTGCGCCACCTTGCTTGCCACGGGGTAGACGGCCACTTTGGTGATGGCCACACGCGGCAGACGGCCGACAGCCGATTTGGCCATGCCCTTGGCCAGTTCGCTGATGCCCTGGTCGGCCACCTTCGCCCCCATCATGGAGCCCATGAAGATGGTGAGCAGGTCGCCGGTCATGTCGCCCAGCTCGCCTTCCTCATCGCAGAAGTCGGGGAACCCGTAGAGATAGGCCAGCTTCTGCGAGAGCACCACGACATGGAAATAGTATTGGCTAATGTCGCCGGGTATGGTGGCTGCCATGGCCAGACCGCCAGGCAGTCCGGCAATGGCAGAAGCGGTGGTTGCCATGGCTGTGTGTCGCTTGATGACCGACCCGGCCACACGGTCAATGACTTTATCGTCGACGATGGTATAGGGTCGCACGTTAGTAAGCATCTCAAGTTTCGATGCGCTGCAGTAGGGCTTCAGTTCTTTCTGCAGAAAAGCCACGCGGTCTACCTTCACGCCCGGCATCTTAAGCACGGCGCTGAGGATTTTGTTCCATATCAATGCTTCGTTGTTCATAGAGTCGGTTACTTTTGTTTTTATGTTTTACGGTATCTCTTGATGATGCTATAAGCTGTATAGAGCCCCAGCTCGCCTGCTTTGCTCAGGTCGGCAATGCCTTCGGCCGTCTGCTGCATGTAAATATGGCAGAGGCCGCGGTTGTAGTAAGCCTCGGCCATGGCGGGGTCCAACTGCAAGGCCGCCGTATAGTCGGCCACGGCGCGCTCATACTCTTTGCGCATGGCATAGAGGTTGCCGCGGTTGTATAGCAGATAGACGTTCTGACCGTCAATGGCCAGTGCGTGGTTCAAATCGGCCAGCACATTGGCGGTCTTCAGCTCGATATTGGTGCCTTCGCTGGCCTGAAACTGGTTGATGCGCGACTGGCATACGGCCCTTTGCCACAGAGCCACTACCGACGTGGAGTCGATGAGCAGGTAGGTAGACAGGTCGTCGATGGCCGATTCGTAGTCTTGTATGACTGAGTAGGCAATGGCTCTGAGGAGCAGCTGCTGGGTGGCATCGGCCGTGACGCGCGACTGGCTTATGCCTTTCGAGAGCGAGTCGATGTAGTGGAAGTAAGTGTCGGTGACGGTGGTGCCCAGCGAAGCATGCACATTACTTATATATACGCGCGTGTGCAACTGCCGGCTGAGGGCCTCGACGCCGCGGTCGAAGGTCACGTTAGAGCGCACTTCGCTGTGGGCGGGCTCGAAGGTGAGCGCAAACATGGGCTGCAGCTCTACGTCGACCTTATGGTTCTGCACCCGTCCGCGATACTCGTTCTGATACTCCAGCTCGCTGTCCTGCTCGTCTTCCACCACCAGCTGGTTGTACTTATCGAGGTCTTCGTCGCTTCGCTTTCGTATCTGGTTGGGCTTCAGGCGCGGCTGAGTGCCGAAGAGATGCTTGTAGAGCTGCGCCTTATAGACGGTGAACTCGTCGCGCTCTGCCTGTTTCGTCATACCCAGACGCCGATAGCAAGCAGCGCGGTACTGCAGTCCAGTCCAGAAATTAGGAAACTCATTGATGACCTTCGAATAGTCACGTATGGCGCCGCGCAGGTCACCTGTCTTGTCGAGCAGCACGGCACGGTTGAAGAGGGCCAGCATGTTGTCTGGCTCCAGTCGCAGCACGAAGTCGAAATCGGTGATGGCGCGGTTGTCATCGCCCACCTGGGCACGAAGCAGACCGCGGTTGTAATGTCCCAGAAAATTGTTTGGCTCCAGATCAAGAGCCGTGTCGTAATCGGCCATGGCCCCACGCAGATTATTCTGGTTGTAGCGAGCCAAGGCCCTGTTGATATAGCATCCGCCATGTTTGGGCATCAGGTGGATGGCATGGTCGAGCGCATCCTCGGCTTCACTCCACTGTTCGCGCGCCAGACTGATGACAGAGCGCGCAGCCCATGTCTGCCCGTCGTAGGGGTCGATGTCGATGCTCTGCTGCAGGGCCTGCAGGGCCATGGTGGTGTCTTTCTGCTGCATGTAGATGTCGGCCCGCATGGAGTAGGCCCGGGCATAGGTGCTCCAGCGTGTCAGCATGGTGTCAAGCTCGGCCAGGGCTTCCGGATATTGTTCGGCCTGTATGCGGCAGAGCACACGGTTGTGCCACAGGTTGCGGTTCTCGGGGTCGTACTTTAATGCACGCGAATAGTCGGCAATGGCCGGCTCGTACTTTTTCAGCTGGATGCGTGTCAGCCCGCGCAACTCGTAGATGCTCACCACATAGGGATTGCGCTGCAGGGCTTCCGAACAGTCGCTCTCGGCCCCGGCATAGTCGTCGAGATAATATTTCGCCACGGCTCTGAAGAACCACGGCTCGTATAAGTAAGGTTTGGCGGTGATGGCCTGGTTGAAATACTGGATTGAGAGCACATAGTCCTCATAGTAAAGCGCCGACCGGCCGATGGTTATCAGGCGGTCGGTGTTCAGCTGTGCGAAAGTGGAGCCCATCGACAGGCAGAGCGTCACAAGCAGGGGTAGAAGCCTTTGCCGCCACACGCTCTGTCTATGACACTGCCGACGATTGCATATCTCTCTTCGTTTCCACATTCTCACAACATCATCTTCTCACAGGCTTGGTACGATAGCCGCAGCGATAGTTGCCCTGCGTGAGGGCACGCAGCTTGCTCTTGATGAGCTGGCGGCGCAGCGGCGAGATACGGTCGATAAACATGTGACCATCGAGATGGTCGAACTCATGCTGCATCACACGGGCCAGATAGCCGCTGACCCATTCGTCGTGGGGCTGAAACTGCTCATCCTGCCACTTCACGTGGATGCGTGTGGGGCGCACCACCTTCTCGTGGATAGCCGGCAGAGAAAGGCACCCTTCCTCCGAACTGTCGGTCTGCGTATCGTCAAACTCCACGATATGGGGGTTAATATAGACGCGGCGGAAGTCTTTATATTCAGGCAGGTCTTCGGCCAGCGGGTCGAGGTCGATGACCACCAGACGTATGGCTTTCCCTATCTGGGGGGCTGCCAGGCCTATGCCCTCCGACTCGGCCAGCGTCTCCCACATGTCTGCAATGAGTTGCTCCAGACCAGGGTAATCAGGTGTGATGTCGTCGGCAACCTTACGCAACACCGGCTGCCCGTAGATATAAATAGGTAAAATCATGTTGTTGTCCTCACAGATAATGAGACGTGAAAAAGAGCCCCGACAAGCGTGGGTGCCCTTTGTTTTTGGTTACTCCTTCTTGTTAAGAGAGCCTGCGCTTGCTCAGGCTCTGTGTGTTTTGGCTGTGTGCCTCACCCCAAGCCTACCGCTTGCGCGAGCGCATATAGTCCTGCAGGATGATAGTGGCACTGATTTCGTCGACGAGGGCCTTATCCTGGCGCGCCTTCTTCTTTAGCCCGCCGTCAATCATGGCCTGATGGGCCAGCACTGACGTGAAGCGCTCGTCATAATACTCTATCGGCACCTGCGGAACGGCCCGGCGCCAGCGGTTGACAAACTGCTGCACGCGTGCCAGGTTTTCGCTAGGCTGCCCGTTGGGCTGACGCGGCTCGCCGATGATGATACGCTCCACAGGCTCACGACTGATGTAGTCGTGCAGCCAGTCGAAGAGCTCAGACGTAGCTACAGTCGCCAACCCTCCTGCAATGATTTGCAGAGGATCGGTGACTGCCAGTCCGGTGCGCTTGCGCCCGTAGTCGATAGACAATATCCGTGTCAAGTGAGTCAGCGGTGATGATTAGCGTGCATAATAGAGCAGCCAGGCGTCAGGATAAGTGGCGCGCAGCTGGTCGCGGCTCTGCACAGCGTCATACTTGCTGTCGAAGGTGGAAGCCACCACACGATACATGTTGCGGTCTTCGTTCTTCACAATCTGAGCGTTGTAGCCGGCATTCCTGAGGCGCTGCTGCAGGCCCTCGGCATTGGCGATGACCGAGAACGAACCCACCACCACGCTGTAGTCGCGCAGGCTGGCGCCGTTGACCATGGAGACCTTCTCCTGACGAACTGCCACGTTGTCAACATTGTCGACCACACGGGTGTCATTGGCCGGACGGGTCTGCACGGGCGTCACCACCGGCGTCTCAGTGACCTGCTGGGCTGGAGCCTCCGTCTGCTGGGCAGCCTGAGCCTGAGCCTTCTCGTAAGCTCTCTTATAAGCACTTTCGTTCGATTTGCAACCTGTAAACGACATGGCGAGGCAAAGACCTGCACTTAAGATAATATACTTCTTCATACTTTCAAAAAATTATAATTGGTTTCTAATCCTTTGTTACTTCTTTTCTGAGTGCGAAATTACAAAAAAGACACGAAACAGCGGCCAAAATGGTGCATAAACTTTGTTAAATGGCCAAAAAGTTATGCTTTTAACAAAAAATGACAGCATTTTTAACGCATTTCCCAGATTATTTCGTATTTTTGCGGTCAGAACATTTCAATTATATATTAACCCTAAAAATGTAAAGATTATGAAGAGTTTAGGTTACATTGGAGCTTTTCTGGGCGGTGCTATCGCTGGCGCAGCCCTCGGACTGCTGATGGCTCCTGAAACGGGCAGCGAAACACGCGCAAAGATTACCGACACCGTGGAGGACTTCCTGAAGAAGCATAACATCAAGCTCAACCGCAAAGACGTGAGCGACCTGGTGGACGACATCGAAGACACGGTGACCGAATAGCATGTCACAGACAGCCTGCAACGACTGAAAAAAGCGCATCTACATGTTATCAAGCGACAAGAACGTAGAGACCATTGCCCAGCTCATAGAGCAGCTGAAGCGCTATTTGGGCCTGCAGACGGAGTACGTGAAGCTCGACGTCATCGAGAAAGTGGTGAGGCTGCTCACCGCTGCCGCACTGGCCATCGTGCTCTTCCTGCTCGTCATCGCCGTGCTGCTCTTCGTGTCGCTGGGCATTGCAAGCTGGCTGTCGGGCTTCATCGGGCAGACGGGAGCTTTCTTCGCCGTTGCCGGCATCCACGTGGTGCTGCTCCTGGTGGTGATAACCTTCCGCAAGTCGTGGATTGAGCGCCCCTTGGTTA
The DNA here is from genome assembly GCA_017934525.1 of Prevotella sp. Lineage (GTDB taxonomy): Bacteria > Bacteroidota > Bacteroidia > Bacteroidales > Bacteroidaceae > Prevotella. The sequence continues at coordinate 24,007 of JAGBJJ010000021.1, read as the reverse complement.
GTTTCCTGGCAAACCTCTTAATGGAATAAAGGCTTATGGCATACCGCACGTTGGAAGAAATAAGGCTTCGGAAAGAGCAAATCAGAGAAGCCATCGACAAAGAAAACCAGACTATCGGCTCTTCGTGGAACTCGCTCTTTGTACGACGCGAAGAGGCGACACGTGGCGAATACCTGGCCAATCTGTTAAGCTATGGCATAACGGCTTTCGACGCAATCATGACATTCCGCAAGCTGAAGCGCAACTACGGGGGTATCATGAAGCTTATCAGCCGGAGGAAATAGGCGGGGCACTTCGCATGAACGAAGCGGTCTTATGCTCTTCTACGCATAAGACCGCTTTTTTTGTTATGATTCCCCCAAAAAAGGAAGAATACGACACTGCCCAAACAGGCAACGACGTATTCTTCGTCATAAACGTGCGCCTTAGATTGTCAACAAAAAAAGGAGTACCGCTGTACTCCAACCTTTGTTAACCTTAAATCTAATACTATGAAAAACACAATGCAAAGATACTGCTTTTCTGTGAATTTACAATGTTTTTGGACAAAAATATGTCGTTTTGTAACAAAATTTAAGCTTTTTGGTACGATTTAAAGCAAAAAGAGCAGTTCACTCGAGACGAAGACATACGACAAAAGACATGCCCATCGACCAAAGAAAAAGAGCTATCAACCGATAGCCCTCATTCACACATGTCGTCAGAAGCGAAGCACTTGCCCATCGTAGGCCAACTGCACATCGGGGGGAAGCCGACGTGCGTTGACGTCAGCATGGAGCCCCACGTCATGACACATGTGAGTGAGCCACGTCTGCCGCGCCCCTACCCTGCGCGCAAAGACTATAGCATCATCTACCAGCTGATGACTATGGTGCGGTTTGTCGAAACGCAGCGCGTTGACAATAAGCGTGTCGATGCCGTGCAACAGGCGCTCCTGGTCGGGGGCAATGGTCTTCATGTCGGTGACATAGGCCACCCTGCCAAAGCGGAAGCCGAGGATAGGCAGCTTGTCGTGCATCACCTGCAGCGGCATCACGTCGATGTCGCCAACCCGCATCGGCCGGCCGGCCTCTATCGTATGGAGCCCGATGGCCGGCACCCCGGGATAGCGGTTGGCCTCAAAACAATATGGCAGCATCTGAAGCATGCCCTCGCAGGCCCGGCGGTCAGCATAGACGTTGACATCACCAAACTGGCAGTAGGGCCGTATGTCGTCCATGCCCCCCATATGGTCATAGTGCGCGTGGGTTATCAAAATGGCATCGATGCGTCTGAAGGGCTGCGGCATCATCTGTTGACGGAAATCCGGACCACAGTCTACGAGAATACGTGTGGTCTCAGTCTCAACCAACACCGAGCAGCGCAGACGATGGTCGCGAGGATCACTGCTCCGGCACACCTCACACTGACATCCCAAGACAGGGACGCCGCACGAAGTGCCGGTACCAAGAAAGGTGAGTGTCATTGCCATATACTGAATAACAATTAAACGATGTTTACTTCCGGACGGAGCATGATGCCAAAGCGGCTGAGCACATCAGCCTGGATGGCCTGACACAGGCGCAACACGTCCTGTCCCGTGGCCCCACCGCGATTGACCAGCACCAGAGCCTGCTCGGTGTGCACACCGGCAGGTCCCAGCGAACGGCCTTTCCATCCACACTGGTCGATGAGCCACGCGGCCGGAATCTTCTCATGGTCATCATCCACATGGTAATGAGGCATGGCGGGATTATCGGCCAGCAAACGCTCAAACAGCGGCCGCTCTACCACTGGATTCATGAAGAAACTGCCCGCATTGCCCAGCTGCTCTGGGTCGGGCAGCTTGCGCCGGCGGATATCAATGATGACGCTGCGCAGCTCTGCCGCCGTGGGCGTGCCGATACCTTTGCGCTCCAGCTCCTGACGAATATTGCCATAGTCCAGGCGAGGAACAAACGCACGGCTCAACCGATACACCACATGGGTGATGAGATATCGCCCCGACCACTCTCCCTTGAATCGGCTTTGCCGATAGCCGTAATGACAGTCGGCAGCATCAATCACCACCAGCCGGCCAGTGGCTATCTCTACGGCCTCCACATTATATATAAGGTCGGCAGCCTCTGCGCCGTAGGCACCGATGTTCTGCACGGCCGACGCCCCTACCTCGCCGGGAATGAGCGACAGGTTCTCGGCGCCATGATAGCCGTGGGCCACACAGTAGTCTACCAAGTCATCCCAATTCTCGCCGCTGCCTACACGCAGCAACACCTCGTCTGAGGTGCTCTGCCCGCCGACAAGTTCTATGCCTCTGACGGCCGAATGCACCACCAGCCCGTCGTAGCAGCTGCCGACGAGCAGCAGATTGCTGCCCGAGCCGACCACCAGATGAGGCAGTTGCGACTCGCGTATTATCTGCGCCGCCACGGCAGCCTCGGCAGCCGTCTCATACTCCAAGAAGCGGCGGCAGCTTGCCTCAATGCCAAAGGTATTGTGTCTGAGGAGAGAATAGTTTTTGTAATCGTTCATCGTTGTTCTTGCTGATTGGTTTACATGCCTGCACCCCTACTCCATCATCTTCACCAGCTTCCACCTGCCATGCTCCTGCCGGAACGTGAGTTCTATCTCAAGACCGTTGGCTATGCCGCGGATGACAAAGATTTTCTCCGTGGAAGCCGGATTCTGCTGGCCATACACTATATTATATAGCACGCTCTTCGGCATATCCGGGGCGAAGGCGTCCCAGAAATCGGGCGTGATGACACCCTCAGTCATGGAGAAGTCGTCGTCGGGGTCCGGCCCGACGAACGTAATCTCCGGGGCAAGACTTTGGCGCTGGAAGGCAGAATCAGTGACAAAGCGATGGTAGAACGCCACAAAATGAGCGTTTGGATTGCGCGGCAGCGTCTGGTTGCGTATCTCTTCAAGCATCCAGCGTCCTGCCGTCTTGCTGAAGAGGTACTGGCGCACGAAGTCATTTTCAAGGAATATCTTCTCAAGTATAACCTTCGTCACGGATGTGTCTTTCACCAGCTCCATCTGCTTCTCACTGTCGAACATCAGCGTGTATTCACCTTGATGCATGAAGAAATGCTCCATCTTCCAGTCGGCCGCCTCTATGCGATGCTGCCCCTGTGAGCCGGAATTGACCAGGAGCGGAAACACCGTGCGCTCCATCTGAAGCTTGTGATTGGATGCGAAATTGAAAATAAAATCGTCGAAAAGCTCATCGGCCGACTCGGGCATGGGTTCCAAGGCGATGAGTTCGTCTCGCTCATCGGCGAGGCTCATCGTGTCGGTCACATATTCTTCAGCATCCGAGATGCCGTCGGCCGTACCGCTGCGGTGTCTTCCACACGAACCGGCCGTCACTGCCACGGCCAGCAATGCCATCAACAATGGCAGATGTTTGCTCATCATTTCACTTTAAGCGTCATATCTTCAATTGAGTGTGCAAAGGTAGTGAAAATAAATGAAACAAAGAAAAAAAAGCATAGGATTTTTATGTATCAACAGCATGAGATTGGCCTTTTGAAAGATTTTCCTAAAAAATTTCCAAAAAAATTTGCTGCATTCAAAACTTTTGTGTACCTTTGCACCCGCAATCCCGAGGAAAGGACCCGTAGCTTAGCTGAATAGAGCGTCAGATTCCGGTTCTGAAGGTCAAGGGTTTGAATCCCTTCGGGTTCACTCCTTGCTGAAAATGGTTGCAAACAGAGGGGCGTAGCTCAGTTGGTTTAGAGCGCTTCAGTCACATTGAAGAGGTCCCCGGTTCGAGCCCGGGCGTCCCTACAGAAGAAAGGAAAGAGGCTTTACAGAGCCTCTTTTTTTGTTGTATATCAGCCACTTACTACTTCTGGAAACTGGTAATAGATTCTCACCACGAAGTTACGGGGTCACCCTTATAAATGCGCAGTATTATGCATTTTTACAACAAGACTATTGCAAACTGCATGCCGACATCCAGGAAAATATGAAACAAAGTGCGTTAATTCTCCAAAAATCGTTTTCTTATATCAGCATTATTTTGTACCTTTGCATCGTCTACAATGAGGACAATAAAAAACTAAAATACTATTTTTATTTAAGAAAAGGCTATGAATATCATTGAAAGATTCTTGAACTACACCAAGTTCGACACACAGTCGGCCGAAGAGAGCACGACTGTGCCTTCAACACCAAAACAACTTATTTTCGCCGAATACCTGAAGCAAGAGCTCATCAGCGAGGGTCTCGAGGATGTAGAAATGGACGACAACGGCTACATCTACGCCACGCTGCCGGCCAACACCGACAAGAAGGTGCCCACGATAGGCTTCATTTCACACTACGACACGTCGCCCGACTGCAGCGGTGCTAACATCAAGCCGCGCATCGTGGAGCATTACGACGGCGGCGACATCGTGCTGCATGAGGGCATGCTGCTCTCGCCTGCCACGTTCCCCGAGCTGCTGCTCCACAAGGGTGAGGACCTCATCGTCACCGACGGCAACACGCTGCTGGGCGCCGACGACAAGGCCGGCATCGCCGAGATTGTGCAGGCCATGGTGTGGTTGAAGGAGCATCCCGAGGTGAAGCACGGCAAGATACGCGTGGGCTTCAACCCCGACGAGGAGATAGGCATGGGCGCCCACCACTTCGACGTGGAGAAGTTCGGCTGCGAGTGGGGCTACACCATGGACGGCAGCGACGTGGGCGAGCTGGAGTATGAGAACTTCAATGCCGCCTCGGCCAAGATTACGGTGAAGGGCATGAGCGTGCACCCGGGCTATGCCAAGGACAAGATGGTGAACGCCTCGCTGCTGGCTGCCGACTTCGCCCTGTCGATGCCTGCCGACGAACGCCCTGAGACGACCGAGGGCTACGAGGGCTTCTACCACCTCACCGGCATGCAGACCAGCTGCGAGCAGGCCCGCCTGAGCTATATCATACGCGACCACGACCGCCAGAAGTTTGAGGCCCGCAAGCAGTTTATCGTTGAGAAGGTGGCCGAGATGAACCGCAAATACGGCGAAGGCACTTTCACGGCCGACGTCAACGACCAATACTACAACATGCGCGAACAGGTGGAGCCCGTCATCCACGTCATCGACATTGCCCTGCAGGCCATGAAGGATGCCGGCGTGGAGCCGAAGGTGAAGCCCATCCGCGGCGGCACCGACGGAGCCCAGCTCTCGTTCAAAGGCCTGCCCTGCCCCAACATCTTCGCCGGCGGACTGAATTTCCATGGCCCTTATGAGTTTGTGCCCATTCAGTCGATGGAGAAGGCCATGCAGGTGGTTATCAACATCTGCCGCCTGACGGCCGAGCGATGAGCTGCCACAGGCTTAATGACGTAATAACGTGATAACGAAATAACTCAGAAAGCATGGGAGAACTACCAGCAATGATTGAAGACCTTGCCCTGATACTCATCGTGGCAGGCATCGTCACCATCGTGTTTAAGCGACTGAAGCAGCCCTTGGTACTGGGCTACATCGTGGCCGGCTTCCTTGTGTCGCCTCACATGCCCTACACGGCCTCGGTGACTGACATGTCAAACGTCCACCTCTGGGCCGACATAGGCGTCATGTTCCTGCTGTTCTCCCTGGGTCTCGACTTCTCGTTCAAGAAGATTCTGAAGATGGGGGCTTCGCCCGTCATTGCGTGCATCACCATCATTTTCTCTATGATGATGCTGGGCATTATTGTGGGTCATGCCTTCGGCTGGTCGCAGATGGACTGCATCTTCCTCGGCGGCATGCTGGCCATGTCGTCTACCACTATTATATATAAGGCCTTCGACGACCTCGGCCTGCGTCAGCAGCAGTTTGCCGGACTCGTCATGTCGGTGCTTATACTGGAAGACATCCTTGCCATCGTAATGATGGTCATGCTGAGTGCCATAGCGGGCGGCGGTGCCGACGGCGGACAAATGCTCTCGTCGGTGCTGAAGATAGTTTTCTTCCTGGTGCTGTGGCTCGTGGTGGGCATCTTTGCCATCCCGCTGCTGCTGCGCTCGGTGCGCCGTCTCATCAACAACGAGGTGCTGCTCGTCGTGTCGCTGGGGCTCTGCTGCGCCATGGCCGTTTTCTCCACCAAGGTAGGCTTCTCGTCGGCCTTCGGTGCCTTCATCATGGGCAGCGTTCTGGCCGAGACTATCGAGGCCGAACGCATTGAGAAACTCGTGGAGCCGGTGAAGAACCTCTTCGGAGCCATCTTCTTCGTCTCCGTGGGTATGCTCGTCGACCCCCAGATTCTCGTCAGCTATGCCCTGCCCATCGCCGTGCTGGTGCTCACCATCATCGTGGGGCAGTCGGTGTTCGGCTCACTGGCTTTCATGCTGGGCGGCGAGAGCCTGAAGTCGGCCATGCGCTGCGGTTTCTCGATGGCACAGATAGGTGAGTTCTCGTTCATTATTGCATCGCTTGGCCTGTCGCTCGGCGTCATCAGCGATTTTCTCTATCCGGTCGTGGTGGCCGTATCAGTCATAACTACTTTTCTCACACCTTACATGATACGTGCCGCCACGCCGGTTTATAATGCCTTAGAACATCGTCTGCCCTCGCGCCTCATCCGCACGCTCAACCAGCTGTCGGTGAGCCATCCCAACACCACGAAGCATAGTCTGTGGAAGCGGCTGCTGGCGCAGATGACGATGAACACGCTGGTCTATAGCATCCTTTCGTCGGCCGTCATCACGCTGATGTTCATGTTTGTACTGCCACTGACGCGCAAGATGCTGCCCGGCTGGGAGCTCCACTGGTATGCCAACGCCATTACCGGCCTGCTCACGGTGGTGCTCATTGCGCCTTTCCTGCGCGCCATGGTGATGAAGAAGAATCACTCTGAGGAGTGGAAGGCGCTGTGGCACGAGAGCAACCGCAACCGGCTGCCCCTCATCTTCACCATCATTGTGCGTATGATGGTGGCCGTGGGCTTCATCTTCTACATCTGCAACTACCTGAGTCGCTTCACGCCTGCACTGATGATTACGCTGGGTGTGCTGGCCGTGGTGTTCATCATCCTCTCGCGCACCGTGAAGCACCGCAGCATCGTGCTCGAACGGCTGTTTATCAATAACCTCCGTTCGCGCGACATTGCAGCGCAGGTGAGCGGACAGAAACGCCCGCTCTACGAGGGCCGACTGCTCGACCGCGACATCCACATTGCCCTGTTCGACATCCCGCAAGACTCGCTTTGGGCGGGCCAGTCGCTGCGCGAGCTGCAGCTGGGGCGTAAATACGGCGTCCACGTGAGCAGCATCCTGCGCGGCCATCAGCGACTGAACATCCCCGACGGCGACACCCGCCTGTTTCCGCTCGACCGCATTCAGGTCATCGGCAGCGACCGGCAGCTATCCATGCTGGCGCAGGCCATAGAGAAAGATCTGGTGGGCGACGACCCCGACATTGAGCGCCGCGAGATGAAGCTGCGCCAGGTCATCGTCACAAAGAAAAGCCCCTTTGTGGGCAAGACACTCATGGAAAGCGGCATACGCGACCACTACGACTGCATGGTGGTAGGCCTGGAGGAAGGCGAAGAAAACCTCTCGCTCGTCACGGCCGACCGCCGCTTCGAGGAGGGCGACATCATCTGGGTGGTGGGCGAACAGCAGGCTCTCGACAGTCTGCTCAGCGCTACATGACGGATGCCTTGACAAGCTTTTACGGTGTAAGAGATAAGCATATTTTTTTCATCTCTCATCTTGAGGGCAACCGCCCTTTCTGCCGCTGTCATCTCAGCAGCTTCGCAATCTGCTTCTCTGTGGCATGGGGCAACAGCTGCAAAAGGTGTGCTGCCATGCGCTGGTAAGAAGCCTCTGGCGCACGGCTGCACTGGCAAGCCGCTCTGCCCAGCAGCCGCTCGGGGGTGGTGAGCAGCGACCAGCCGAAGCCATACTCCCGCCCATGCTTGTCGACAGGATACACAAAATCTTCGGTCACCACATAGCAGGCCATTTGCAGGCGGTTCACGAAGGCATCAAACTTAGAGCGCATCTTTGGCCCGGTAAAGTCACATGCAGCCCTCAACTCGCGGGCAATCATGCTGCCATGCTCGCACAGGGTGGCCAGGATGGCCTCTTCTATACTGCCCTCTTCTGGCACGGGGTGGCTGTGGCGCCGCCAGTTGCAGAAGTCGGGCCACCACTCACGGCTTATGAACCCCGCCTTGCCGGCGAAGAACCTGCCGTAGACGCAGTTGCCTTCGGTCACCACAGGGCCTTTCCATTGCCACAGGGGCCACTCCCATGTGCCGTCGGGAAACTCCGTGAAGCGGCACTCCTCAGCCAACATAGCCTCGGCAGCATACCCTGGTATGCCACTCTCCAGCAGCGGCAGGAAGCCCACCTGCTGAATGCAGTCTATCAGTTCGGGACATGAGTGTATCTCTGTCTTCTCCGCCATTGCCGCATTTTTCTCGCAGCTGCTCTTAAAGTATTCTTTAAAGTCGCTCATACGCTCTCATAGTAAAGGCTCTGTCATCCCATTCATTGGTTCATCATCATTTTGTGTACCCCTGCAGAGGTGCACCTTTCGTTGATGATGCAAAGATAAGGATTTTCGGTGAAATAAGCATAACGGGAATATCTAAAATCACTTAAAACCAAGCGGAAAACGGCACGGCATTGAGAAATAATGCGTATATTTGCACCTGCATCTAAACAAAATAATTATATGATGGCTTACACAGAACGCTTCGGCCAGGACGACAACTACCGGCGCGAAGAAATCATCAGAGTGATAGAACGCTCTCTGGAAAAGCTGACGCTGCAAGAACTGGAAGCGCTTTACTACGACATGTCGACCAAGAACTACATCAACGACTGACAGGCCCCGAGCGCAGGCAGACGCCTGCGGCGGCGCTCACACGTGTCAGTACCACTGCACGGAGTTGGAGTAGCTGGAACGCTTGTCGTACTTCAGCGCATCGGTGAGCGTAGAGGCATTGCAGCGGAAGGAGAAATTATAGCTGGTGTAGGGCGCCAGCACCACGGAACACGACATGCTGAAGCAATGCAGGTCGCGTGAGAGCGACGCCGTGGTCATGGATATCTTCTTGTTCTCGAAGTCGTAGCCCGACGAGAACGAGATGTTCCATCCGTCGCTGATGCGCACGTTGCCGCTGACGTTCAGGTTCTGCGTGAACTTATAGGGGTAGCGCATGGTGTGGTAGTTGAACTTCGTGCGGTCCTGGTTCTCGCGCATGGTGATACCATAGCCGAAGCTGAGCGACCAAGGCAGAGAGTAGCTCATGTAGCCGTCTTCGTCGGTCTCGGCCTTACTGCTCTTCTTCTTGGCGCCATGCTTTCCCCGCTCCATGTCTTGGTCGAGGTTGGTCTCCACCTCGTTGTCGTACTCATCGTCGTAGTCATCCTCGTCTTCGTCGCGCCTGCTTTTCTTCTTGTCAGGCCGCTCACCCTTTAGCCACTTGATGATGTTGGCCACCTTGGTGTTGTCGATAGTGTAAGAGAAATTCTGCGACATGCCCTGGAAGCGTCCTATCTTGCCCATGCCCCAATAGGTCTTGTTCTCGCTCAGCCGGGGCGTGGCTCCCACGGAGTCGGCCTCGTAGACATAGCTGGCGAAGACGGCGTTGAGGTTGAGCGTGTAGCGCTTGGTGAGCTTCAGGCGGATGCGCGTAGAGAGGTCGCTCCACGGGCGCACCTTGGCAGCCAGGTTATACGACATCGAGGCGCCGAGCTCGTCGATAAGACTGATTTTCTTGCCCAGCCCCGTGGTGTCACTCTCGCTCTTAATCTTCATCTCCACATTGTTCGAGAGGTCAAACGAGATACTGCCCGTCTTACCCTTTGTGCTGGGATAGCCATAGAGCTGCCCCTGATAGGGCGAATACTCCACGAGCGAGACAGTGCCGTCGGCATTGGTCTTCTGGTAAGTCTCGTAGTAGCCATAGCGCGAGGCGCTGAAGTCGGGCGCATAGCGGAAGCTCACCTGCGGCGTCAGCACGTGGCGGATGGCTTGTATCTTGTCGCCGAAGAGCTTGCGCGAGGGGATGTAGAAGCCATAGAGCTTCGTCGATGCCGAGACTGACAGGTTCCAGTCGTAGACGTTGTAGAAGCCGTTGATGGTGTCGAGCACCTCACGCTGGGCTGCCGTGTCCCATGAGCGCATCACCTTGTTGGAGTAAGTGCGGTCGGTGAAGTTGAATGCGGGATTGACATTGATATATCCGAGCAGGGTGAAATTGCCGCTGATGGGTATGTTGTGCTGCATGCCGTTGCGCCAGTCTCTGATGATGTTCTTGTGCAGCAGCTCGCTCTCCTTCGAGGTGATGGAGTTGGAGAAATGGCCGGTGTACGACATAGATATCTTCTCATACCAGCGTTCCTTGCCCACCATCTTCTTGCGTCTGAAGGGGTAGAAGCGCGAGAGTGAGATGTTGAGGTCGGGCAGCGTCATGGAGATGGTCGAGTCGCGCATGTTTTGGTTGAGGTTCATCGAGGTCGAGATGCTGAGCCCTATGCTCGAGAACGAGGTGCTGTAGCTCACCGACGAGGTACGCGTAGACTGCGTCATCGACTGGGGGTTGTACATCGACGTGAGGTTGTTGCGCTCATAGCTCGACGTGGCGAAGTTCACCGATGCCGAGAGGCTCGAGAAGGGGTTGGCCTTCTGGTCCTGCCGATGGCTCCACTGCACCTTGAAACTGGTTTGCTTGGCATAGTCGGGCATGTTTTTCTCGCCAGTGACCGAGTTCTGGTAGCTGGCATAGAAAGAGCCGCTGTAGCGGTAGCGCTTGCGGTAGTTGGAGGCTGCCGAAAGGCCCCACGAGCCTTTGGTGTAAATCTCGCCGAGCAGCTTCAGGTCCATCTTGTCGGAGATGGCGAAGTAGTAGCCGCCGTCGCGCAGATAGAAGCCGCGCTCGGTCTCATCACCATAGGTGGGCATGATGAAGCCGCTGGAATAGCTCTTGGTGAAAGGGAAGAAGCCATAAGGTATGGCAAGCGGCACGGGCACATCGCACACCACAAGATAGGCCGGACCGAAGACGACGTCCTTGCCGGGACGCACCTTGGCACGCGACATGGCGATGTAGAAGTCGGGATGCGGGTCGTCGCAGGTGGTATAGCGCCCATGCTGCAGGTAGAGCTCGCCATTGGCGCCGCGCTTCGAGAGCTCAGAGGTGAGGAAGCCGTCTTCCTGCTGCGTATAGACTTGGCTGATAAGACCTTTCTTCGATTTGAAGTTGAAGGCCATGGTGTCACTCTCGTAGGTGTCGCTGCCCATCTGGAAGACGGGGGTGCCCATCTTCTCGCCGGTGATGGAGTCGATGCCGCCGGTGGCATGCACGAGCGACGAGTCGAGACACATGTATATCTTCTCGCTCTTAAGGTCCATGTTCTGATACTTCACATGGGAGTCGCCGAAGAGATGGGCCATGCCCGACGAGGCTTCATAGATGAGCGAGTCGTTGGCCGAGAACTCCACGGGCGAGTCGATGCCGTTCTTGCGCTGGCGGTTGAGTGAGTCCTGCCGCAGCGAGTCGTCGATGACCTTATTATATTTATAGATGGCCAGCTCGAGCGAGTCCATGGTGCTGGTGTCACGCTTCAAGGCGGCAGCGGCCCTGGGGGCACTGGCCCTGATGGCAGTGTCAGGCAGAAGGGCACCCGGAGGCAATGTGTCGGCATGGGCAGGCACGGGCAGCAGCGAGTCTTGTGGCACGCTGTCGGCCACAAGAAGCGTGTCGCGCCCCCACCCTACGACCTGTCCGAAGGGTGTAGCAAAAGGTACTCCCGCCAACACCATGATGAAGGCGGAGAGCATAAGGATTATCACCGTTTTGCGTTTCACGGCTGCAAAATTACACCAAAAATCCCGAATAATGCACTGTTTACGATAGTTTAACGTATCAGTGCGCCTATATCAGGGGCTGCTAACGGATGAGACGAAAGAAAAATCTGACTGAAATTGAATAATTTTGAGCAGAACCGAATCATTTTCCGGCCAAAATTCTGTTTTTTTAAGAGTTACAGCTGTACTGCTAACGGGGGGCAACGGTGCCGCTACTCGAAGCGTTCGGCCCATCCACGGAACTTCGCCACGCCCTCCTCGCCGAAACGGGCCAGGCTGCGGGCAGCCTCATCGACAGTGAGCACACGGTCGGGGTGCGACTTGGAATAAAACTTGTCGGCATAGCAGACAAGCTGTTCCTCGAGCGTCTCGGGCACATAGTCGGCCAGCGGCAGGGGCAGCTTCTCACGTTCTATCTGCAGCCGGGTGAGGCCTGTGCCGGTGTGGCGCTCGCAGACGCGCGCATGGCGGGGGAAGCCCTCGCGGCGCAACAGCTCTGCGCCCAGCAGACCGTGGCGGATATAGTGCTCGGTGCCCGTGCAGAAAATGCCTGGGGCGTGGCACCAGCGGATGCCTATGTCGTGGAGCATGGCGGCCTCTTCCAGGAACTGCTCGTCGGCACCCAGCTCAGGATGACGGCGGGCTATAGACAAACAACGGTCGGCGACCTGCCGACTGTGCTTCAGGAGCAACAGCCGCAGGTCGCCGACCTCGGGATAATATCTATCTAAAAGCGATTGATAGTCCACTTTCAGTTTATTTTGCGTCGCGCTCAATCCATGCCAGCGTGTCGCCCTTGCGCACCTTGGCACCTTGCTTGGCGCTCACCTCAACAAGCTTGCCACCCAGAGCTGCGGGGATAGGACGAATCTCACCCCACTTCTCGACGAGGTAGCAGAAGGTCTGGCCTTCCTCATACTTCTGACCGATGAACGGCTCAATGCAGGGAGCGCACTCGCCGTCGCCGTTGAACTCGTAGAAAATCTGACCTGCCGAGGGGCAAACCAGGGCGTCGGCCTTGGCATGCTTGAAGGCAGCCAGTTCCTCGGGCTTCATCTTCGTGCCGCCCAGCTTGGCGTCCTTGGCCTTCTGGATGTCGGCCAGCAGCTGCTTCTTGGCCTGTCCGCTGCGGAAGGGGCGATACTGCTCGGGGTGCATAGCCAGCTCGAAGAGCTCTTCGTTGTCCTTGCCATAGTCCCAGCCGTTCTCGTCCATCTCCTTCTTGAAGGTGTCAAGGGCATTGGGGATGAGCGTGTGCGGGTCGGCGTCGGTGAACTCGCGGCCCTGCTTCTGTGCCAGCTCGATGAGCTCGGGAGCGATGGTGCCGGGCACCTTGCCGCTCTTGCCGAGAATCATGCCCCAGATAGCGTCGTCCATCATCACGTAGCGACCCTTGCCCTGCTCCATGGTGAGAAGGTTCATCAGGGCGATATTCTTGGTGTACTGCGAGAACGGCGTCACGAGTGGGGGATAACCGACGCGCGGCCATACATACTCTACCTCGTTGAACAGCTTGACGAGCATGTCGTCCATGGTCAGCGTAGGCTCGCCCTTCTTTTCACGCAGCTTGTTGATCATTGTCTGGATGGGGCCCAGGTCGGCCATCATCGAGCCCATCATGCCGCCGGGCAGACCGCTGCCGAGCAGCAGGCTCGACATGTGCTTGTTGGCGGGGTTGATGAAATAGCCGAGCCAATCGTCGATGAACTCCTGAGTGAGCGTGCGGGCCTGCATGTAGGCATTCATGTTGATGTCCTCCACCTCGAAGCCCTCGTTCTTCAGCATCGACTGCACCGAGATAATATCGGGATGCACCTTACCCCAGCTCAGCGGCTCAATGGCGGTATCGATGATGTCGGCACCATTGTTGCAGACCTCGAGGATGCTGGCCATCGAGAGGCCGGGGCCGCTGTGGCCGTGATACTGTATGATGATGTCGGGATGTTTTGTCTTGATGGCCTTGGTCAGGGCGCCAAGCATGGCGGGCTGGCCGATACCTGCCATGTCCTTCAGGCAGATTTCCTCAGCACCGGCGGCAATCAGCTCGTCGGCAATCTTCGAATAGTATTCCACGGTATGCACGGGGCTGGTGGTGATGCAGAGCGTGGCCTGCGGAATCATGCCGGCAGCCTTGGCCCACTTGATAGAGGGGATGATATTGCGTGTGTCGTTCAGGCCACAGAAGATGCGGGGGATATCTACACCCTGGGCATGCTTTACCTTATACATCAGTTCGCGCACGTCATCGGGCACGGGGTACATGCGAAGGGCATTGAGACCGCGGTCGAGCATGTGGGTCTGGATACCTACCTGGTTGAAAGGCTTACAGAAGGCGCGCACTGCGTCGTTGGGGTTTTCACCTGCCATCAGGTTCACCTGCTCAAAGGCGCCACCATTGGTTTCCACACGTGCGAAGCACCCCATGTCGATGATGACCGGGGCAATGCGCTCCAACTGATCCTTGCGGGGTTGGAATTTGCCACTCGACTGCCACATGTCGCGATAGACGAGACTGAACTTAATCTTTTTCTTTCCCATAGTTTACATTTAATTGGTTATAACGATTATTTTGATGCAAAGGTAATAAAAAAAGGGGGGAGCAGAATAGCAGAGGGGCGTTAATCTTCTGCATTTAACTTTTTTTTTGAAAATAGCCCTCCATTTGCAAAGTCTAAGTGACAACTTTTTCTTACCTTTGCACCCACATAACGACATAAAAATGATGAAAGTATACAGTGTGCTTTGCCTTGCGGCTCTATCACTCGCCTTCGCTGCCTGCGGGGCGAAGGCCGACCATGAGCTGACGGAGGCTATAGAGAAAGAACTCTACGCGGAGGGCGACTCCACTATCTACGGACTGGCCTGCGACGGGTGCACCGACACGATTGTGGTGTTTCTGCGCTCGCCCTATGAGGGCAACGACCCCGACACGCTCAACATTCTGGAGGCCACGCGCCTGCACCGCGTCTTCGGAGTGCCGCGCATCGGCGACAAGCTGGCATTGGTGCGCAATGCGCAAGACTCGACCAAGGCCGACATCGTCATCGTCACAGAAGACTTCCAGGCCCAGTGGTGCTATAAGGTGCTGCCAACGCTCAGACGGCATGCCGGCATGGACCATGGTATGCCCACGGCCCAACTCAGCGTGCAGCCTGACTCCCTGAGAAAGCTGCTGGCCACTGAGCATGAGTATGGCTTCCAGATCAAGGCCGAAGGCGTGGCCACCCCCATCGGCATGCGCCACCGCAACCAAGAGGCGGCCAACGAGCAGCTGGTGGAATATCCTGAGGGTAAGCGCTATCGCGAGTGGCGCATCTTCAACGGCCGCCTGATACTGACAGAGACGGGCATCGACTCGCTGGGCAATATCTACCAGAAAGGCAGCGACACGGCCGAGTTTGTAGCGCTGACGCCCGACACGCTGGTGCTCCGCTTTGCCGACGGCCTGCGAGGGTTCTACAGGAAAGCCGAGGAACCGAAGGACGAAACCGAGGCACAGAAAAAAGAGGAGAAGTGACGCCTGAAGGCCACTTCTCCACTTTTTTTCATGCCGCAGCGTCTGCCGTGCTGCCATCATGCAAACTGGTGTGCCAGCAGGCGCTGTTCGGCCAGTTTCTCGTATTTGGTGCCTGGCCGCCCATAGTTGGCATACGGATAGATGGATATGCCACCGCGGGGGGTGAACAGCCCCTGCACCTCAATATACTTAGGATTCATCAGTTTCACAAGATCCTTCATGATGGTGTTCACACAGTCTTCATGAAAATCGCCATGATTGCGGAAACTGAACAGATAGAGCTTCAGGCTCTTACTTTCCACCATGCGCTCGTCAGGCAGATACATAATCTTCAGCTCGGCAAAGTCGGGCTGCCCGGTGATGGGACAGAGCGTGGTGAACTCGGGGCAGTTGAACTGCACCCAGTAATCATTGCCGCGATGGCGGTTCTCAAACGTCTCCAGCACACCTGGGTCATAGTCGGTGCTGTAGACAGTCTTTCGGCCCAACTGCTTCAGGCCTTCGTCTTTTCTTTCTTCCATTGTTTCTTGTTTTGTTTAAGGGGGTTGAGCAAGTACCCCTGTGAAAATATTAAATATGACTGAGCAGCCATGCCAGATAGGCCAGATAGCCTGCGGTGAGCACAGCACCCTCCCAGCGAGCCACGGTGAGCTTGGTGTAGGAGAACATCCATACGGCCACCATCGACACGAGCATCACCAGCAGGTCGACGAGCGTGATGCCGCCTATCTGCATCGGGGTGATGACGGCCGTCAGGCCCAGTATGAGGAGAATGTTGAACACATTCGACCCTATGACATTGCCTATGGCTATGGCCGACTGTCCTTTGCGCGCAGCTACCACGCTGGTGGCAAGCTCCGGCAGCGACGTGCCGCCTGCCACGATGGTTAGGCCTATCACGCTCTGGCTGACGCCCAGCTGCTGAGCCACAGCCGTGGCCGCATCGACAAATAGGTTGGAGCCTACCACCAAGCAGGTCAGACCCACCACCACAAACAGCAGGCTGCGCCATACCGGCGCATGCGGTGAGGTGGCAGGCTGAGCCGCCTCTGCCCCACTCTGGCGGGCCACCCTCAGCGTGTAGCCCATGAACAGGGCGAAGCCCAGCAGTAAGACAACCCCATCGGCCCGGCTGATGACATTGCCGCCGATAGAAAGGCGGCTGAAGCTGTCAAGACAGAGCACCAGCAGCAGCAGCGAAGCCGCAATGGCGAAGGGCAGGTCTTTCTTCACCGTGCCAGGACTGATGACCATAGGCGCCGCCATGGCTGCTGCGC
The DNA here is from genome assembly GCA_017934525.1 of Prevotella sp. Taxonomy (GTDB): domain Bacteria; phylum Bacteroidota; class Bacteroidia; order Bacteroidales; family Bacteroidaceae; genus Prevotella. The sequence goes on along the minus strand of JAGBJJ010000021.1, from coordinate 7,433 downwards.
CTACGATGAGCATCGCGTTCATCGTGTTCGACCCCACTACATTACCCACAGCCAGGTCGGGCGTGCCGTTCAGAGCCGACACCACACTCACGAAGAGCTCAGGTGCCGACGTCCCCGCCGCCACGATGGTGAGGCCTATCACTATCTCAGGCACGCTGAGGCGGCGGGCCAGTGCAGCCGCCCCTTCAGTCAGCCGGTCGGCTCCCCAGAGCACCAGCGCGACGCCGACGATGATCAGCAGGCATTGCAGTAGCATCAGTAACCGAAGGTATAAGTGATTGTTTCGCCGCCGCGCGTCACCGTCATGCTGGCCACGCTCTTGTCGGCATTGAGTTCTGTGGCAACACTAATCTCACCGTCGTCGGCCTTAGCAAGGCTGATGATATTCGAGTTGCGAGCTATGCTGAACATCGACAGCAGCAGATAAGGGTCGCAGTTGTCGACGCCGAAGATTAGCTGGTTGGCATCCACCGTCTGGCAGCGGTTGTCATACTGGCTGTAGGTCAGTCCGTAGCGCTGCTGCAGCTCGTTGCTCTTGTAGAAGTAGAGCGAGTCGGCATTGTGCAGGCTGTCGGCAACGAGACTGACTCCCTGTTTGGGGAAGATGTAGCGTATAGCCGTCGTGTCGTTCTGCGAGCGGTGCATGCGCCGGTAGTCGAATCTGTTGTTCATGTAGTAGCCCATATAGACGTCTTGCACCACGAAACACCCGATGAGGTCGTCGTCGGTCTTCAGCTGGTCGGCCTGATAGCTGCGCCCGTAGTGAGCCTTGTCGTAAGTGAGCGAGCCGTCGGTGACGGTCATCACGCTGTCGGTGTCGTTGTAGTCGATGGTCAGGTGGCGCACAACGTTGCCGTGCTTCTTCATCAGCAGCGAGGTGGGCCGGTGCAGGGCGTCGTAGGCAAAGGCAAAGTCCGCCCCGTCGGTGCCCGTGATGGTCTTCACGTCGGGTGCGAAGCCCAGCGAGCCGTCGCCGCGCGTGGCCGTCTGGAGGTAATAGAATGAGGAAGAGCCTGCCGAGGGATGGTTGGCATCCGTAATGACGAAGCCGGCCACACGGCTCTTGCCTGTGGTGTTCTCGGCAATATCCACACGTCCTATGTTCCACACCTCACCTTTGCCCGATGTGAACGGCAGCGTCACCCACGCGTTGTCGTAGTTGCCGTCGCGGATAATCCAGTCGCCATAGCTGAAGAAGATGAGCGAGTCGGCTCTGTTGTTAGCAAAGAACGTAGTGACAGGTCTGTCGGGCCGATAGAACACGAAACCTGCGTTGTAGGCTTCATCGTCGTTCAGGCACGAGGTTGCCATGGAGGCAGCCCCCAGTAGTCCAAGAATAGTTTTTAATGTCTTCATTTTCAATTCTCCTAAAAGTTTAAATTGTTTCATTTCTGAATGTCAAGTTACGCATGCCACGGCTGCTACTCATCGTCGTCGTCATCGTCCCACGAGTCGAAGTCGAAGCCCTCAAAGTCGGCAAAGGCATCCATGGCCCGGCGGTCTTTCTTCGTCGGGCGACCGGTGCCTCGTGCACGGTCCACGAATCCGCTGATGCGGTTCATTTCCAGCAGGTCGTACTGATCCTGCGGTGTAATATTCTCATATATCTCAGGCAGCAGCTTGGCGCCCACACGCTGTTCGATGGTCTTCAGTATGCGGAAGGAATAGGTGACGGGCGGCTTGCGCACGCTGACCGTGTCGCCCTCCTTCACCATGCGTGCAGGCTTCACGCTGACGCCGTTGACGCTCACCCGCCCGTTCTTGCAGGCGTCTGCCGCGATGGTGCGTGTTTTGTAGATACGGGCTGCCCAGAGCCACTTGTCGATTCTTGCCTCGCTCATTCCTTCTCTTCTTTTGGCCTGGCTCCTGCCTTGCCCAGTTTGTTGTATTGATTCATTGTCAGGTCGATGCCGCAGAGCACGAAACTCCTGATGACGTCTACGGCCATTGCGATGGCAGGGGTGAGCTGTCGCAGCTCCTCGTCGGAGTAGCGCCCCAGCACCCAGTCAATCTGTCCGCCGCGCGCATAGTCGCTGCCGATGCCCATGCGCAGCCGGGCATACTGCTGCCCGATGAGCTGCTGTATGTGGCCCAGACCGTTGTGCCCGCCGTTCGAGCCGCTGGCCTTCAGTCTGAAGTCGCCCAACGGCAGGGCCACGTCGTCGCTCACCACGAGCAGGTTCTTCTGGTCGATGTTCTCTTTCGCCAGCCAATAGCGCACCGCATTGCCGCTCAGGTTCATAAAGGTCGACGGCTTCAGCAGTATCACGCGCCGCCCCTTGACCGAGGCTTGGGCCACAAAGCCGTAGCGGCGGTCCTCGAAGACCGCATCGCAGGCCCTGGCGAAGGCATCGACCACCATGAAACCGGTGTTGTGGCGGGTGCCTTCATACTCACTGCCCACATTGCCTAACCCGACAATCAAAAACTTATCCATAATGGCGTTGTCACGAACTGTTGATTACGAAAAGAGATTAGGAAGCGGCCCAGACAGCAACTGCCTTGCACGCATTCCTAATCCCTATGCTTTTGAAAGACCAGATTAAGCCTCTGCTGCGGCAGCTGCTGCAGACTTCGAAGCGCGGGTCTCCTTCACCGAGCACACCACCACCTGTGCAGGGGTAGCCAGCTCGAGGCCCTCGTAGCTCAGGTCGCCCACCTTGATGGCCTTGCCAAGACCGAGGTTGGTGACGTCGACGTCGAGCATCTCGGGAATCTGCGAATAGGGAGCCTTCACGTCAATCTTGCGGATAGAGATGTTGAGCTTACCGCCGTCACGCACACCCTGAGCCAGGCCGTTGACCTTGACGGGAATACCGATGACGATGGGCTTCTCGGCGTTCACCTCATAGAAGTCGGCGTGCAGCAGCGCATCGGTCGTGGGATGGAACTGCAGCTCCTTGATGATAGCCTTGTGCGTCTCGCCGTCGATGTTCAGGTTGACCACGTAGACATGGGGCGTATAGACCACCTTGCGCAGCTCGACCATGGAAGCCATGAACGACAGGGCTACGGGCAGACCCTTCTCATCTTTCTTCTCGCCATAGAGATTGCAGGGCACCATACCCTCTTTGCGCACCATCTTGCTTGCCTTCTTGCCAGTAGCCTCGCGCTTCTGACCATTCACATTGATTTCTTTCATAACTGTTGTGTTACTCTAAATTAAGTTGTTAATTATTTAATAAATCTCTACTTAATTCGCCATCACACGAAAAAAGCGGTGCAAAGGTACAAAGAAAATATGAAATAAAAACAAGCAATTATGAATTTTTTCAAAAAAGAATGCTTTTTTCTTGCTCAATAGCGGAAAAATAGCTAAATTTGCATCCGATTAACATTAGCATAAAGTATGATTAACAGAGAAATCATCAGAATTAAGATTGTCCAATTAACCTACGCGTACTATCAAAACGGCAACAAGAACATCGACACGGCAGAAAAGGAACTGTTCTTCAGCCTGTCAAAGGCCTACGATCTTTACAACGAGCTGCTGTCGCTTATTGTGGCCGTAACGAAAGAGTCGCGGCGGCGTCTGGAAGTGGTGCAGGCCAAAGCCAAGCGTGAAGGCAAGGCCGAGCCATCGCAGAAGTTCGCGTACAACCGCTTTGCCTTGCAGCTGGAGAGCAACAAGCAACTGAGCGACTTCATGGAAACACAAAAGCACACCTGGGCCGACGAGCCGGAATTTGTGGGGCGGCTGTTTGAGCAGATTGAACAGAGCCAAATATATAAGGAATATATGGAGGCCGCCGAGGACTCGTATGCCGCCGACAGGGAGCTGTGGCGCAAGCTCTACCGCACCCTCATCCAAGAGAATGAAGACCTCGACCAGCTGCTGGAGGAGCAGAGCCTCTATTGGAACGACGACAAGGAAGTGGTCGACACGTTTGTGCTGAAGACCATCAAGCGCTTCGACGAGAAGAACGGCGCGCGCCAGGAGCTGCTGCCCGAATATGACTCTGAAGAGGAGAAAGACTATGCCCGCAAGCTCTTCCGCGCCACCATACTCAACGCCGACGAGTATCAGCGCTTCATGAGCGAGGCTTCGCGCAACTGGGACTTCAGCCGCCTGGCCTACATGGACGTCATCATCATGCAGATTGCCATTGCCGAGATGCTCACCTTCCCCAGCATACCCGTGTCGGTGACCATCAACGAGTTTGTGGAGCTCTCCAAGTTCTACTCTACCCCCCGCAGCGCCGGCTATATCAACGGCATGCTCGACACCATCGCCCGCCATCTGGTGAAGACTGGCAGAATGATGAAGCTCATAGAGAGCAAGGAGGCCAGCCAGGAGCCTCAGAAATAATGTAAGTAAAAAACAATAATATTATATCAACATGACAACAATTTTTCTTTCAGCACAGGCTGCCGCAGGCGGCAGCATGATGAGCTTCTGGGTGATGATCATCCTGATGTTTGTCATTATGTATTTCTTCATGATTCGTCCGCAGCAGAAAAAGCAGAAGGAGATACAGAAGTTCCAGAACGAGCTGGCCGAGGGCACACAGGTGGTCACCGGCGGCGGCATCTACGGCACCGTGAAGAGCATCGACCTGGCCAAGAACACCGTCGATGTGCGCATCGCCCGCGACGTGGTCATCACCGTTGACCGCAGCTACGTGTTCAAGGACATGAGCAGCCAGCTGCAGAAGTAATCAGGCCGACGCCCTCACACCTTTCTTGCCCGTGAGCACCCGCGACATCATACGCGCCATCGGTCATTTCCTGTTCAGCCGTGCTAACAGGGAATTTCTCATCTTTCTCTTCTTCTTCGCCACGGCAGGCATCTTCTGGCTGCTGACAGCGCTCAACGAGACTTACGAGGAAGAGGTGAAGCTGGTGGTGCACTATGTCAACATACCAAAGAACGCCGTGCTCACCTCGGCTGAAGACGACACGCTGCGCGTCAACGTCAGCGACAAAGGTATCAATCTGGCTACCTTCATCTACAACAAGACGCCGAAGGCCATCAACATCGACTTCCAGCACTACGCTCACTCTGCCGGCACGGGCTCCGTGCCGACCAGCGACCTGACCAAGCTGGTGGCAAAGGCTTTTCCTGCCTCCACGCGTGTCACGGCCATCAAGCCCGAGAAACTCACCTTTTATTATAATTATGGTGAACGCAAGCGCGTGCCCGTCAGAATGCGCGGACAGGTGGTGCCCGAGAAGCTCTACTTCATTGCCGACACCATCTGCACGCCCGACAGCGTCACCATCTTTGCCTCGAAGACCAAGCTCGACAGCATCGACGTCATCTATACACAGACGCTCAACTATGCCGAGTTTCACGACACGCTGACCCTCACCGCCTCCACTCAGAAAATAGACGGTGTGAAAGTGATGCCCCACGAGGTGCAGCTGCAGTTCATCACCGATGTGCTCACCGAGGAGAGCATCAGCGACATACCCGTGGTGGGCATCAACATGCCTGAGGGCAAGGTGCTGCGCACTTTTCCTGCCAGGGTGAGCGTGAGTTTCGTCACGGGCATGAAGAACATACAGAACCTCTCGGTCAGCGACTTCCTCGTCGTGGCCGACTACGAGGAGTTCTCGCGCCAGTCGTCGCCGAAGTGCAACATCTACCTGCGGCGCTTGCCTGAAGGCATCTCGCGGGCGAAGCTCAATGTGCAGCAGGTAGACTATCTTATTGAGGAGCGCCAGCCATGAGAATAGCCATCACAGGAGGAATAGGCAGCGGCAAGAGCTACGTGTGCGCCCTGCTCGCCCAGCGCGGCATCGCCATCTACGACTGCGATGCGGCTGCCAAACGCCTGATGCGGCAGTCGGCCTCACTGCGCCAGCAGCTCACGGCCCTCATCGGCCCTGAGGCTTACGACGCCCAGGGTCTTCTCAACAAGGCTGAGGTGGCGCGTTTCCTGCTTGCCTCGGCCGACAATGCCCATGCCATCGATGCCATCGTACACCCGGCTGTAGCCCGCGACTTTCTGTCGTCGGGCATGCAGTGGATGGAGTGTGCCATCCTCTACGAGTCGGGCTTCGACAGCCTTGTCGATAAGGTCATCGTCGTCACCGCACCGCAAGCAGTGCGCATCGAGCGTGTCACCCGCCGCGACGGCATATCGCCCGAGAAAGCTGTTGAGTGGATGGGGCGCCAGTGGAATCAGGACATGGTCAGGCAGCGTGCCGACTATGAGATTGTCAACGACGGCCTCTGCCCGCTCGCGCCGCAGATAGAGAAGCTGCTCAGCAGCCTGGCTGCCGACACCGCAACAAAGCAAGCAACAGAACAACCATAAAAAGTAAAGTAAGAAAGAATCATGCAACAGACAATTTTAGCTATCGCCGGAAAGCCCGGCCTCTACAAACTCATCTCGCGTGGCCACAACAACCTCATCGTGGAGTCGCTCGATGCTCACCATCGTCGTCAGCCGGCCTTCGGCACCGACCGTATCACGTCGCTGGCCGACATCGCCATGTTCACCGACAATGAAGACGTGCCCCTGATGACCGTTCTCGACAATCTGAAGACGCTCGAGGAGGGCAAGCAGGCCAGCATCGACTTCAAGAAGGCCAGCGGCGATGAACTGCGCGAATACTTCGCCAAGGTGCTGCCTGAGTTCGACCGCGACCGCGTACACACCAGCGACATCAAGAAGCTGCTCCAGTGGTATAACATCCTCATTGAGAACGGCATCACCGACTTCAAGGAGGAGATGCAGCCCACCGATGGCGACAACGTGGACGACCGCCAGAAGGAAGCAGAATAAAGACACGCCGTCACTTTGTCCCGTGCCACACACTTGGGGCAGATTCTTCCTTAGCTTGTGCTTAAGTAAGAATCTGCCCCAAGTAGTTTTTGCGTGTCTCCTCGCCGTCAGAATCCACCACCGAAGCCTCTGCCAGGACCGCCGAAGCCACCTTGCCCGCCGCCATAGCCCCTGGGGCGCTGGCCGCCGCGCGTCCGGTCGCCGTCAGGCCGCATGCCGGGGGCGTCAGGTCCCATGCGCATGCCCTGCCTCATCTCCTTCGTTCCGAAGAGGTTCAGCCGGTAGTTCACGCGCAGCATCACATAGCTGTTGATGGCGTTATACCTGTTGTCAGTGCGCGACAAAGCCGAGATGGCACGCGAGAAGTTCGACTGCTGGCGCAGTATGTCGTAGAGCTCCAGCCTGACGGTCAGCGGCTTTCCTTTCAGGAAGCTCTGCGCTATCTGGGCGTTCCATATCAGCTCGTTGGTGTTGGCCGCATCGTCGCTATAGCCGCGGCGGCTCGACATGTTGAGGCCGGTGGTGAACTGCATGCCCCATGGTGCCTGCATCGTAGCGTTGAAGCCATAGTTGAAGGCCCACGTGCTGAGGTTCGACTGCGGCTGCAGCTTATTGTAGACATAGTTATACTGCACACGCCCGTTGAGCTCCACCTCCAGCCAGTCGTTGCGGTAGCTGGCGCCTAAGCGCTGGCCTATG
>JAGBJJ010000020.1 GCA_017934525.1 Prevotella sp. | reverse complement strand
TACAAAAGAAATGTGACGTAAGAGCACGAAATGAATAGGATTGATCGTATGTCGGCCTTGATTTCTAACTTTTCGGGGCAATTTGTTCACATTTTTATCTCGATTGGCTTATAATCTCGAAAATTTTATCTAAATTTGCATCCGATTATGAGATATTTTGTGACTTTAAGCTACGACGGCACGCGCTTTCATGGCTGGCAGGTGCAGCCAAACGGCATCTCGGTGCAAGGCGAGCTGCAGCGCGCCCTGTCGCTCATCCTGCGTGCCGACGTGCAGCTGACGGGGGCCGGCCGCACTGATGCCGGCGTGCATGCCTCGATGATGGTGGCTCACTTCGACTCCGGCCGCGACATCGACGGGCAGCAGCTGGCCTATAAGCTGAACAAGCTGCTGCCGCAGGACATTGCCGTGCAGAAGATAGAAAGAGTGCCCGACAACCTCCATGCCCGCTTCTCAGCCCTCTCGCGATCGTACCATTATTATATACACACACGCAAAAATCCGTTTCTGCGCCATTACTCCTGCGAGCTGCACTATCCGCTCGACTTCGACCGCATGAACGAGGCAGCCCGCATGCTGCTCGGCTACGACGACTTCGGTGCCTTCTGCAAGAGCCATGCCGACGTGAAAACAACGCTCTGCCATGTCACAAAGGCCGGGTGGACCGAGCTGCAGCCCGGTCAGTGGCGCTTCGAGATAACAGCCAACCGCTTTCTGCGCAACATGGTGCGCGCCGTGGTGGGCACGCTTATTGAGGTGGGCCGTGGGCGCATGACGCTGGATGATTTCCGTAAGGTGATTGAAGGCAGGCGCCGCACCGAGGCCGGCGAGTCGATGCCCGGCCATGCCCTGTTTCTGGTTGACGTAAGCTATGGAGCCGCGTCGTCGTCACCCGAGGGGAGCACGGCAGAGCGCGGTGCCGAAACAACAGAAGCCTCCTCCGAGGCCGTAGGGAGGGCCTCGTCTTGATGTGGCTGCTCTTTGCCTTCCTCTCGGCCGCCTTCCTTGGCGTCTATGATGCCTTGAAGAAAAAGGCGCTGAAGAACAATGCCGTCTTGCCCGTGCTGTTCCTCAACACGCTGTGCTCCTCATTGCTGTTCATGCCGCTCATCGTGCTCAGCGGAACCACCGATGCGCTCGACGGCTCCGTCTTCCACGTCGGCTCAGGCGGATGGCAGATGCACAAGTATATCTTGCTCAAGGCCCTGATAGTGCTGTCCAGCTGGGTGCTGGGCTATTACGGCATGAAGCATCTGCCGCTCACCATTGTGGGGCCCATTAATGCCACCCGTCCGGTGATGGTGCTTGTGGGGGCCCTGCTGCTCTTTGGCGAGCGCCTCAATGCGTGGCAGTGGGCGGGCGTGGCGCTTGCAGCGACCAGCTTCCTGCTGCTCAGCAGGAGCGGCAAGAAAGAAGGCATCGACTTCAGGCACGACCACTGGATCTACATGATCGTGGGAGCCGCCCTGCTGGGGGCGCTGAGCGGGCTCTACGACAAATACCTGATGGCGCCCGCCGCCGACGGGGGCCTCGGCCTCGACCGCATGATGGTGCAGGCGTGGTACACCCTCTACCAGTGTGTCATGATGCTGGCCATGCTCGGCTTGCTGTGGTGGCCGTACCGGCGCCACACCACCCCGTTTCGGTGGGACTGGGCCATCGTGGGCATCAGCGTCTTCCTCTCCACAGCCGACTTCCTCTATTTCTACGCCCTGTCGCTCCCCTCAGCCATGATCAGCATCGTCTCGATGGTGCGCCGGGGCAGCGTGGTGGTCAGCTTCGCCTGCGGGGCGCTGTTCTTCCACGAGAAGAACCTGCGCACAAAAGCCGTCGACCTGGCTCTGGTGCTGCTCGGCATGCTGTGTCTTTACCTGGGCAGCGCTTAGCCGACAGCGGAAAAAGTGTTTATGCAAACTTTTGCGAACTAATAGCATAAAAGCACACTATTGCGAACCGAAAATTTTGGATGATTCGTTTTTTTGCGCTATCTTTGCACCATGAATGTAATGATAGCCATACTCACACATCGCGAGCTGTTCCTGCTCCTCATAGGAACAGTCACCTATATCACACTGTTTGTGGTGACCGTGCAAAACAGTCGGCGCAAAGTGGTTCAGCTGCGGCAGCGACTCGACATGGTGCATGCCATGCAGGAAGAACAGCAGGCCAAGAGCCGGCAGCGCATCGAGCTGAACCGGCAGAAAATAGCCGAACTGGAAAACCTGCTGCAGAAGATGGGCGACGAGAACTCGATGCTGAGGCTTGAGCTGGAAGAGAAAAAGGCGCGGCTGGACTATGACAACACCATGGCCATCATCGACAACGAGAAGCGCCAGCAGGCCGAGACGGCCATCTTCGGGTCTGACATCTATCTGAAGATAAAGAAGCTGATGAGCGAAGGGCGCAGCATGGGCGACGAAGACTGGCAGCAGCTCACTGCCATTGTCGACAGCGTCTACTCCGGCTTCACCGGCAAGCTGTATAACCTCTATAAGATGAGCGACAACGACTATCATGTGTGCTTATTGATAAAGGTTCGCGTGCAGCCGAAGGACATCGCCTCGCTCACCGCCCACTCGAAGGAGAGCGTGGCGTCGACCCGCAGCCGGCTCTATCAGAAAATCTTCGGCAAGAAAGGTTCTACACGCGACTGGGACGAATTTATATTATCACTCTAATAAAAAAAGATATAGCTATGATTGAATATTTAGCAGCCAACATGTGGCAAGTCTGGGCCGTAGTGGCCGTCTTAGGGCTCATACTCGAGCTCTCCTCGGGCGATTTCTTCATCATCTGTTTTGCCATTGGCGCGTGCGGGGCCGCCATCGTATCGCCCTTTGCCAATATCTACGTGCAGCTGGCCGTCTTCAGCATCGTCACGGCGCTGAGCATCTTCCTCGTCAGACCCTTTGCCCTGCGCTATCTGCATAAGGCCGATGAAGACCGCCTCAGCAATGCCGACGCACTGCTCGGCCAGACGGGCTTCGTCAGCGAGGCCATCAATGCCGGCGGCTTCGGGCGCGTGGCCATCGGCGGCGACGACTGGAAGGCTGTCACCGTGGGCCACGAAGACATACCCGTAGGCACGGCCGTCAGGGTGGTGGGGCGTGAGAGCATCATCATCACCGTGGAGAGAATCTAAAAAAAACATCACATAGTAATAAACTCTAAAAAAATGTTAGTTATGGAACCTTTCATGTATTTCCTCTTAGCCGTCGTGCTGCTTGTTATCATCTTTGCCAAGATGGCACTGGTCATCATCCCCCAGTCAGAGACAAAGATCATTGAGCGTCTGGGACGCTATCATGCCACGCTGAAGCCCGGCATCAACATCATCATCCCCTTCATCGACAAGGCCAAGAACATTGTCGTGCTGAAGCATGGGCGCTACGTCTACTCAAACAATATCGACCTGCGTGAGCAAGTGTACGACTTCCCCAAGCAGAACGTGATTACGAAGGACAACGTGCAGACTGAGATCAACGCACTGCTCTACTTCCAGATTATGGACCCCTTCAAGGCCACCTACGAAATCAACAACCTGCCCAACGCCATCGAGAAGCTCACGCAAACCACCCTGCGTAACATCATCGGTGAGCTGGAGCTCGACGAGACGCTCACTTCACGCGACACCATCAACACCAAGCTGCGCGCCGTACTCGACGATGCCACCGACAAGTGGGGCGTGAAGGTAAACCGCGTGGAGCTGCAGGATATCACGCCGCCTGCCACTGTGCTTAATGCCATGGAGAAGCAGATGCAGGCCGAGCGTAACAAGCGTGCACAGATTCTGACCTCCGAGGGTGAGAAGGCTGCCGAGATTCTGGCTTCCGAGGGTGAGAAGACGGCACTCATCAACCGCGCCGAGGCCACCAAGCAGCAGGCCATCCTGCAGGCTGAGGGTGAAGCACAGGCACGCATACGCAAGGCTGAGGCCGAGGCCAAGGCCATCGAGCTCATCACCGAGGCCGTGGGCAAGTCGACCAATCCGGCCAACTATCTGCTCGCCCAGAAGTATATCCAGATGATGCAGGAACTGGCCCAGGGCGACAAGACGAAGACCGTCTACCTGCCTTACGAAGCCACCAACCTGCTTGGCTCCATCGGCGGCATCAAAGACCTCTTCAAGGCCGAATGAGCCCTCTGTGCTGAGCAGCACTTACCAGACAGCCTCGTTTGCACGCCGCAAACGGGCTGTCTTCTTTTTTTTGCGTTATTTTTTTTCGTCATCCCTGCGGCTTTTTGAGTTCTTTTTTGTAATTTTGCATCGCAAACAGACAGACCTGCTTATGGTGTACAACATTTTCAACGGCCTGGGCATTGCCCTCGTCACTCCTTTCAAACAGAACGGCCAGGTAGATTACGACGCGCTGCTGAGGCTGGTGAACTACCAATTAGAGGGTGGGGCAGACTTCTTCTGCATCCTTGCCACTACGGGCGAAACCCCGACGCTGACCCCTGAGGAGCGACTCACAATCAAAAACCTTGTGGTAGACGAGGTGAAGGCCCGCGTGCCCATCCTCATGGGCTGCGGTGGCAACAACACGGCGGCCATCGTCAACGAGCTGCGCGAGGGCGACCTGAAGGGCGTCGATGGCATACTGAGTGTGTGCCCTTACTATAATAAACCATCGCAAGAAGGTCTTTATCAGCATTTTAAGACCATCGCTGCAGCCACCTCGCTGCCAGTGGTGCTCTATAATGTGCCGGGGCGCACGGGCGTCAACATGCAGGCTGCCACCACCGTCAGGCTGGCCACCGACTGTGCGAACATCGTGGCCATCAAGGAAGCCAGCGGCAACCTGGAGCAGGTAGACGAAATCATCAAGCACAAGCCCCAGACCTTCGACGTGCTCTCTGGCGACGACGCACTGACGTTCCCCATGATATCATGCGGAGCCGTGGGCGTCATATCGGTCATCGGCAATGCCCTGCCGCGCGAGTTCTCCAAGATGATACGCCTGCAGCTGCGGGGCGAGTATGACGCTGCCCGAAAGATACACCACAGCTTCACCGACCTCTTCTCGCTGCTCTTCGTCGACGGCAACCCTGCCGGCGTGAAGGCCATGCTCCACGAGATGGGGTTCATCGAGAACGTGCTCAGACTGCCGCTCGTCCCCACGCGCATCTCTACGCTTCAGCGCATGAGCGAGATTCTGAAACAGCTGAAGTTCGACTATCCTCATCTTGAAGCATAGGCCTGCCCATGGCGAGATGCGGCGTGCCTGCCGCCGTGGACAGGCACGAAGTGACTGCGATTTTGGCCGAAATTTAGTGAATTCCGGCCAAAATCGTCTTCATTTTGGCCGGAATAATTTACAGGAGGAGCTATCTCGGCAGGGTGCTGCAGGGCTGTCAGTTGTGCACCTTCTGCTGATTGCGCTGCACAAAGTCCTTCCATCCGCGGTAGTGGGGGGCATCGCTTTCCGGACGTCCCATCTGAATGAAGTGACAATAGGCAGCCGCCAGTGCGTCGGTAGCATCCATAAACTTACCCATCTCCGATGAGTCAATCTTCAGCAGGCGCTGCAGCATGCCGGCCACCTGCTCCTTCGAGGCCGAGCCGTTGCCCGTCAGAGCCATCTTAATCTTCATCGGGGCATACTCGTGGATAGGCACACCATGGTGAATGGCCGCGGCAATGGCTACGCCCTGCGCCCGTCCGAGCTTCAGCATCGACTGCACATTCTTGCCGAAGAAAGGTGCCTCAATGGCCAGTTCGTCAGGCAGGTAGGCGTCGATGATGCCCGTCACACGTTCGAAGATGTGGCCCAGCTTCAGATAGGCATCGCCGAACTTACGCAAGTCGATGATGCCCATGGTCACCATCTCAGCTTTTTTGTCTGCCACGCGGAGCACACCATAGCCCATAATGTTGGTGCCAGGATCAATGCCAAGTATTATTTTTTCCATATTCTGAGTGCAAAGGTAAGACTTTTTTCTTGAAAAATTTGCAGATACCAGAATTAAATTGTACCTTTGCACCCGATTTCTGAACTATGTTTCCTTCCTGGAAGCGTTTGTATTCTCAAATTTCAATTGAAACATATCAAAAAAACAATACACTTAGTATGTATACAAAAGAGCAACTTATGCAGATGGAGATACCCCAGCTGATGGCCATTGCCGAGGAGCTTGGCGTGAAGGTATCTCAAAGCGATGAGCTGGATAATGTCATCTACGATATACTCGACAAGGCGGCAGAGAGCGCTGCCACAGAGACGGCCGCTCCGAAGCGCAAACGCACGCGAATCGCTAAGAAAGACACAGACAAGGTCTACACCGTGAACGGCAAGGAGGGCGAGAACTTCGACGTGAAGAACCAGAAGGTGAAGACGGCCGAGGCTCCTTCGCTCTTCAATGATGCTGCCGCGCAGGCCGATGCTGCTGCCGAGCCCGCCGAGGGACACCCCGCCGCTGCAACTGACGCGCAGCCCGACCCGCTGGCATCGTTTCCAAAGCACCGGGGGCGCAAGTCGAAGGCTGAACTTGCTGCCATTGCAGCTGCTGAGGCCATCAAAAAGCAGCAGAAGGCCGAGGAGCCTGCCGAGGAAAAAGAGGCACCCCTGCCTGATGATGCAGAGGAAATGGCGGCTGAGACAGTCGAAGAGGCAGAAGAACCGGTCATGGCCTCTGACGTCACGGTGCCCGAAGCCGACAATGCCTATGTGGCAGAGGAAGAGGCTCCCGACCCAGGCATGCTTGAGCAGCTGCAAGAGCGCATGGCTCAGCATAATCAGGAAGTGGCTGTCGCCGCCGATGGCGTCTGGGAAGGTGACCCTGGCGACGGTACCGACTTCATCACCGTGGTCGACCTGCCCATCGAAGACCAGGGCGCCATACCTACGCTCGACATGTTCGATCGCCCGGTGGTGCAGCCGGCAGAGCCTGTCTATCAGCCCTCGCCGATGATTGTGCCTCCTGCCAGGACCGCCGAGCGCTACGACTTCAACGACCTCATCACCGGCAATGGCGTGCTCGAGGTGCTGCAGGACGGCTACGGCTTCCTGCGCTCCAGCGACTACAACTATCTGTCGTCGCCCGACGATATCTACGTGTCGCCACAGCAAATCAAGAAATATGGTCTGAAGACGGGCGACGTGGTGGACTGCACGGTGCGGCCACCCCACGACAACGAGAAGTATTTCGCCCTCTCTACGGTCAGCATGATCAACGGGCGCGACCCCGCCGAGGTGCGCGACCGCGTGTCCTTTGAGCACCTGACGCCCCTCTTCCCCGAGGAGAAGTTCATGCTCTGCGGCGATCCCTCGACGACGAATCCCTCTACCCGCATCGTCGATCTCTTTGCACCTATCGGTAAGGGGCAGCGTGCCCTCATCGTGGCCCAGCCCAAGACCGGTAAGACCATCCTGATGAAGGATATTGCCAACGCCATTGCAGCCAACCACCCCGAGGCTTACATCATGATGCTGCTCATCGACGAGCGTCCTGAGGAAGTCACCGACATGAGTCGCACGGTCAATGCCGAGGTCATCGCCTCTACCTTCGATGAGCCTGCCGACCGCCATGTGAAGATTGCCGGCATCGTGCTCGAGAAGGCAAAGCGCATGGTGGAGTGCGGCCACGACGTGGTCATCTTCCTCGACTCTATCACCCGCCTGGCCCGTGCCTACAACACGGTGTCGCCTGCCTCGGGCAAGGTGCTCACCGGCGGTGTCGATGCCAATGCCCTGCAGAAGCCCAAGCGCTTCTTCGGCGCAGCCCGCAACATTGAGGGCGGAGGCTCGCTGACTATCATTGCCACTGCTCTGGTTGATACGGGTTCGAAGATGGACGAGGTCATCTTCGAAGAGTTCAAGGGCACGGGCAACTCGGAGATACAGCTTGACCGCATGCTCTCCAACAAGCGCATCTTCCCGTCGCTCAACCTGGTGCAGTCGAGCACGCGCCGCGACGACCTCCTCCAGGATCCGACGACGCTCAACCGCATGTGGATTGTGCGCAAGTTCATTGCTGAGATGAACCCCATCGAAGCCATGAACACCCTGCGCGACCGTCTGCTCGCAAGTCATAACAACGAGGAGTTCCTCATGTCGATGAACGGATAAGAACATACAGCCGATGCCGATTTGCTCCATGCAGGTCGGCATCTTTTTTTTGTCGCGAAATGATTTTTTGCCCTTTTTCTTTCGTTAATTCAGAAAATAGTGCTATTTTTGTAGCTGCAAACGAAAGAAACGCGACATCTATAAAACTAATTAATGTAATAAGGTAAATATGGCAAAGATTGTTACACTGGGCGAAATCATGCTTCGCCTGTCGCCGCAAGGCAACGACCGTTTTATTCAGAGTGAGTCATTCCGCATCATACCCGGCGGTGGCGAGGCTAACGTGGCAGTGAGCGTGGCTAATTATGGCCATGAGGCATACTTCGTTTCAAAGTTGCCCAAGCACGAGATAGGCCAGATTGCAGTGAATGCCTTGCGCCGCTATGGCGTCAACACGCAGTTCATCGCCCGTGGCGGCGATCGCGTGGGCCTCTACTATGCCGAGACGGGAGCCTCGATGCGCCCCTCGAAGGTCATCTACGACCGTGCCCACAGTGCCATTGCCGAGGCTTCGCCCAGCGACTTCGACTTCGACAAGATTATGGAGGGGGCCCAGTGGTTCCACTGGAGCGGCATCACGCCGGCCATCAGCGACAAGGCTGCCGAGCTGACCCGCCTAGCCTGCGAGGCCGCCAAGCGCCATGGCGTCACCATCTCTGTCGACCTGAATTTCCGCAAGAAGCTGTGGACGTCGGCGAAGGCCATCTCCGTCATGCGCCCGCTGATGAAGTATGTCGACGTATGCATCGGCAACGAGGAAGACGCAGAGCTCTGCCTGGGCTTCAAGCCCGATGCCGACGTGGAGAGTGGCCAGACCGATGCGGCCGGCTACGAGGGCATCTTCCGCCAGATGATGCAGGAGTTCGGCTTCAAGTATGTCGTCTCGACGCTCCGCGAGAGCTTCAGCGCCACGTTCAACGGCTGGAAGGCCCTCATCTACGACGGTAAGGAGTTCTACCAGTCGAAGCGCTATGAGGTTAATCCCATCATCGACCGCGTGGGCGGCGGCGACTCGTTCTCCGGCGGACTCATCCACGGACTGCTCACCAAGCCGACGCAAGGCGAGGCCCTGGAGTTTGCCGTGGCTGCCTCGGCACTGAAGCATACCATTAACGGCGACTTCAACATGGTGAGCATCGAGGAGGTTGAGGCTCTGGCAGGTGGCAATGCCAGCGGCAGGGTGCAGCGCTAAAGAGTCTCCCCCCCCCGCTCCTCTCTTCAAGGGAAAGGAGCGGGCTAAACTTTTTGTAATGATAGGGACAAACACTATTCAATTATGAAGAAATACGAGTATAAAATCATTTCGCCACTGATCAATCGGGAAGATAAGCTCAACGACCTCGGTTACCTGGGATGGGAGCTGGTGGCCGTTTCTGATGTCAACATGTATCTGAAGCGAGAGATTAACGGATAATAATCATTTAGTTTGGGGAGCCCCTGAATCTAACCAAGCGCCCCTCACTTGAGGTGAGGGGGTGGGGGCAGGTTTTTATGGCAAAATTCGACAAGCTGGCCGTCATGGCCAAAATCGGTGGCACGGGCATGGTGCCTGTGTTCTATCATAAGGATTTGGAAGTGTGCAAGAATGTGGTGCGCGCCTGCTATGAGGGCGGAGTGCGGGCATTCGAGTTTACTAACCGCGGCGACTTCGCCCAGGAGGTGTTTGGCGAGCTCGTGAAGTGGGCCGACAAGGAGTGCCCGGAGCTGGCCCTGGGCATAGGCTCTGTAGTCGATGCTCCCACGGCAGCGCTCTACATCCAGCTTGGAGCCTGTTTCGTGGTGGGACCGCTGTTCAATCCTGACATTGCGCCTGTGTGCAACCGCAGGCTGATACCTTATTGCCCCGGCTGCATGACCGTTTCTGAGATTGGTAAGGCTCAGGAGCTGGGCTGCGACCTGACCAAGGTGTTCCCCGGCGACGTGGTTGGCCCTGCCATGGTGAAAGGCCTGAAAGCCCCGATGCCGTGGTCGAAAATCATGGTGACGGGCGGCGTCTCGCCCGACGAGGAAAATCTCACCAAATGGTTCAAGGCCGGCGTCTATTGCGTCGGCATGGGCTCAAAGCTCTTCCCTGCTGACAAGGTGAAGGCCGGCGACTGGCAGTATGTAGCCGACAAGTGTAAGGAGGCGCTGGGCTATATTGCCAAGGCGCGTGCCTGAGCGGAACGCCTCTGTTTTTATAGTTTAACCATATCATGCAAAGATGCAAAGATACCTTGAACGTATGAGAAACTTCAGTGCGACAGTAGTTTTTGCATTTTTGCATTTTGGTGTTTTCCTTTTGCTCTCATGCTCGTATGGAAACCGGCAGGAGGTTGACCGGCTTAACGATTTGTCGTATGCCTATCACTACCGCAGCCTCGATTCCACACAGAGCTATGCCAACCAGGCGTTCAGCCTGGCTGACGGCTATGCCGACGGCAGAGCCGAGGCCCTCAACAACCTGGCCTTCGTCATGATTTCGCGTATGCAGTATGCCGATGCCAGGGACTTGCTGCTCAAGGCACAGGACTTGACCGACAATCAGATAGAACTGCTCGTCAGCGAGATACAGCTCATGCGTCTCTGCCAGCGAATGTCGAAAAACCGTGAGTTCTATGACCACCGTGAGCGGGCCCAGCGGGCTTTGCTCAGAATTGATGAGGAGCGTGCGTCGCTTGACGACAGGCAGCAGAGACGGCTCGACTATGCCCAAAGTGAGATGTCGATAGTCACCTCTACCTATTATTATTATGTAGGCCTCGAGCGGCAGTCGGCGGCAGCCTTGGAGTCGGCCTCCCACAACGAGCGCGACACGGCACAGTATCTTAACTACCTCTATAACGTAGGCTCTGGTGGCATCATCAGCCAGGGCACACAGGCGGAAATCAACCAGCAGGAGTTCGACTATCTGCTGCGTTGCTATCTGTTGGCCGAACAGTCGGGCTGCTACTATTTTGCCGCCAATTCGCTGGAGGCGCTGGCAGAGCATCTCATCGACACTCTCTCGGCCCGTCAGCTGATAGCCGATAATCTTCCGGCCATGAAGTATCTGAATCCCGCGCAGGTGTCTGATGAGCAGCTCTCTGTTGACATGGCCCAGCGCTCGCTCGACATATTCAGCGACTTTGGCGATGTCTATCAGATTGCCGGCGCAAACCGCACGCTGGCCTCCTGCTATCTCGCCCAGGGACATTATGAGTGGGCCTTGGAACACCTTCACCTGGCCTTGGCCGATACGGCCATCAATCAGGCGCCAGACCTGGTGGCAAGCATCAACGAACAGCTGAGTGTGGCCTATGCAGCAGTTGACGACAAGGCCAAGAGCGACTACCATCGGAATATATATCTTGACATGCAGGAGCAAACCCGCCAGGACCGTTGGCTTGAGGCACGTGCCGACCAGCTGAAGGAGACGGTGGCGCAGCTCAATCTGCTGCTTGCTGCTGTCGTCATGGCCATCGTCTTTCTGGTTGCGCTGCTCTGGTATTTCTATTGGCGGTGGAAGCATAAGCCCCAAAGCCAGGACAGCGAGCTTATGGAGCGTGAGGAAGACCTGCGCGAGCAGCTGCATATTGTGCGCCAGCACGTAGAGAGCAGCGAGCGTCGCAACTTGGAGCAGCGCGCCAAGGTGTCGCTCGTCAACAGCATCACGCCTTTCATCGACCGCATCATCCATGAGGCAAAGCGGTTAAGCTCCCCTGTGTCCGGCAATGCCTCCACCCCTGAGCGGCGGGAGCTCGACGAGCAGCGCATACAGTATATCCGTGAGCTGACCAGCAAAATCAATGAGCAAAATGACGTGCTGACCCACTGGATACAGTTGCGCCAGGGCGAGCTGAACCTACACATCGAGACTTTCTCCCTGCAGCAGCTTTTCGACATTGTGGCGAAGAGCGAGCGCAGCTTCCGTCTGAAGCAGGTGACCCTGCGCATCGATCCTACCACTGCGCGGGTGAAGGCCGACCGGGTGCTGACGCTCTTCATGCTCAACACGCTGGCCGACAATGCCCGTAAGTTCACGCCTGAGGGGGGGAGTGTGCATATCTATGCCGAGAATACAGAGCAATATGTCGAGATATCAGTAAGCGACAGCGGCATCGGCATGGATGAAGACCAGCTGGCACATGTGTTTGAACACCACATCTCAGGCGGACACGGCTTCGGACTGCTCAACTGTAAAGGCATCATCGAAAAATACCGCAAACTCAGCCGCATCTTCTCAGTCTGTCAGCTGTCGGCTGAGAGCCGGGTAGGGCAGGGGAGCCGCTTCTTTTTCCGCCTGCCCGTGGGTAAGACGGTGGTGGGCAGCTTTATGCTGGCACTGCTCATGGCTTTCTCCTGTCAGCCGCTTATGGCCCAACCGGCGTCATCGGCGCAGTTCATGCCTGTGGCAGGCTCGGCCCTCCCGCTTCTAGAGCGGGCATATATTTATGCCGACTCGGCTTATTTCTCGAATATCAACGGCACCTATGAGCGCACGCTGCTCTTTGCCGACTCCTGCCGCCATTGCCTGAACAGCTATTATCGCATGCAGCGCCCCGCGGGCACTGACACCCTGGTGGCACTGGGTGACCCATCGGCCACACTGCCCGAAATCATGTGGCTACATGACAGCGTCGACGTGAACTACAACGTGGTGCTCGACATACGCAACGAGAGCGCCGTGGCCTCGCTGGCCCTGCATCGCTGGCAGCTATATCACTACAACAACCGCATCTACACGCTGCTCATGAAAGAGCTGACGGCCGATGCCGGTCTTGACGGCTACTGCCGCATGATGCAGAAGTCGGAGGCCGACAAGCGCATTGCCATTTTCCTTTTCGTTATGTTCTTCCTGGCCATTCTGCTGGCCTTGACATGGCAGCTGCTGGCCTCGCTCACCAAGTCGGCCAGGCAGAAGCAGGACCATCTGGCACGTCTGGAGATGATGGAGGATGAGTTGCAGCGCATTACCTTGGAAGAGGATAATCTGCACGTCAGCAACTCGGTGCTCGACAACTGCCTGTCAACCCTGAAGCATGAAACCATGTATTACCCCGACCGCATACGCCAGCTTGCCGACTCGGCCGACACCGATGCGCTGACAGAGGTGGTGTCGTATTATCGCGAGCTCTACGGCATACTCAGTGAGCAGGCCATGCACCAGGTGGAGCGCAGCAAGCTCAAGTTGAAGCCGCTCGACCACGAAATACTGGGAGACAAGGTGCTCATCGACTTTCTGTTTGACATTCTTCAGAAGCAGGGACAACGGCAGGTCACGGTGGACTATGCACCCAGAGACGACAAATATGTGATGTGTACTGTCGCCATGCCTATGCTGAAACTTACGGAGCAGCAGGCAGCCAGTCTCTTCACACCTCAGATTGAAAACATACCCTATCTGCTCTGTCGCCAGATTGTGCGTGATCATGGCGAGGTGGCCAACCGCCGCGGTTGTGCCATCTGGGCCGAGTTGCGCGGCGGCGTCGCAACCATTATCATAACACTACCAAGAATATGGACAAATTCAAAGTTATCATCGTAGAAGACGTGCCTTTGGAGCTGAAAGGCACTCAGGGCATCATTCGCAACGACATTCCCGAAGCCGAGGTGATTGGCACGGCCGACTCGGAGCCGGCCTACTGGCGGCTCATCAAGCAGCAGCTGCCTGACCTGGTGCTGCTTGACTTGGGGCTGGGAGGCTCCACCACTGTCGGCGTGGAGATATGCCGCCAGACCAAGGAGATGCATCCTCAGGTGCGTGTGCTCATCTTTACAGGCGAAATACTGAACGAAAAGCTGTGGGTCGATGTGCTCGACGCCGGTGCCGACGGCATCATCTTGAAGACGGGCGAGCTGCTCACGCGGAGCGATGTGCTGGCCGTGATGGGTGGCAAGCAGCTGGTGTTCAACGAGCCTATACTGAAGAAGATAGTAGACCGCTTCAAACATAGTGTCGGTGCTGAGTTGGCTAAGCAGGAGGCTCTGGTCAACTATGAAATCGATGAGTACGACGAGCGCTTCCTGCGCCACCTGGCTCTGGGCTATACGAAAGACCAGATTACGCAGTTGCGCGGCATGCCTTTTGGCGTGAAGAGTCTGGAGAAACGCCAGAACGAGCTGGTGCAGAAACTGTTTCCCGGCGGTCAGAGCGTCAACGCCACACGTCTGGTGGTGCGCGCCTTAGAGTTGCATATCCTCGACATTGACAACCTTGAACCGGATGATGAATAGATGGCTGGCACGTCTGATAGCCGCGATGCTCGTGCTGCTGTTGTTGATAGTGCTGGTGTCGTGGTTCCTGTCGGCAGCGACGGCAGGCGGGGTGCACTCGCTGCTGTCGGCCGAAGGCATCAGGTGGCTGTGCTCCCATATGGCGCAGATGTTGGGCGGCGCCCCGCTGGTATATCTCCTGACTGTCTCGATGGCGGCAGGCTGTCTGTGGCAGAGCGGACTGCTTCAGGCTCTTTTCCGGCCTGCAACCTATCGCCAGCGCATGGCGCTCAGGCTATCACTCGTGCCGGCATGCCTGGGGGTGGCTCTGCTGGTGTGGTTCTGTGCAGTACCCCATGCCGTGCTGCTCAGTGCCACGGGCCATTTGTGGCCGTCGCCGTTCAGCAGGGCCCTGGTGCCCCTGCTGTCGGGTCTGCTGATGGTGGTGGCGAGCTGCTATGGCCTCGCATCACGCACGTTCAGCAGTTTCTCCGATGTGGTGCAGGCTGTATGTTGGGGGCTGTCAAAGGCCTCGCCGCTCATCGTGCTGTGCATGCTTGTCATACAAATCTATGAGTCTTTGTGCTACGTGTTTCAGTAAAAACCCTATTTTTAGGTATTGCACAATTCGTGAAAACCCACTATCTTTGCAGCAGTTAAACGATTTTCAGAGGTTTTACGTTTTCACCTTTTTAAGAAATGCCATTTGTAGTCAATAGATTTATAGAAGATTCATAAAGTATTTGTTTAGTTTAGGCCAAGGAGACTGACTGTGAAGTTGGGCTCCTTTTTTTTCATTTCAGTGGCATTCGCTTGCTCCATCTGCCCGCTTATTTTTGGAAAAAGCAGCACGCCGTGCATTAAACTTTGCAAAACATGCGGCCATGTCGCTAATTCTTTGTAACTTTGCAAAGTTCTTTTCAATAGCAAGAAGACAGATATGGCGACAACCCGATTGAAAAACCGATATATCGAGTCATTAGGCTTGATTACCATAGTGCTGGCACTGGTGAGATGTGCTTTTCCCGGCGTGGCAGGTACCCAGCGGCAGCCCGTCGTCTGCGAGGTCATCACAGGAGCCGATGCCACTCAGGTCATGAGGCATGTGGACGATGGCGAGGTGCGTCATCGCATCTACAGTGTGCCAAGCTACCGTGCCACCTTCCCCGACAGCAACAGTGTGCAGCTGGTGGCTGCTCAGCAGTGGGGAGTGCAGCCCGTCAGAGACCGCACAGATGCCGAGCGGCGCAAGTCGGAACTGGTCTATATAGGTAGTTCGCCCTACTACCATGTTGACCCGCTGACGGCCAGCATCCCATATCTGGTGCCGCGAGCTTCTATCTTGCTGCAAGACATCGGCCAGGCCTTCTTCGACAGCCTTCACGTTAAGGGCGTGCCCCTTCATCGGTTTATCGTCACCAGCGTGTTGCGCTCAGAGGCCGATGTGGAGCGGTTGCGTCAGTATAATTCGAATGCTACCGAGCGCTCATGCCACCTTTATGGCACCACCTTCGACATCTGCTATAACCGCTACCAGACGGTGGAAGACCCTGACGGGCCGCGGCGCCGCGAGGTGCGCAACGACACGCTGAAGTTTGTGCTCAGCGAAGTGCTGCGCGACATGCGTGAGGCCGGCCGATGCTATGTGAAGTACGAGGTGAAGCAGGGGTGCTTCCACATGACCGTGAGATAGTTTTTCTGGAAAAGTGCTGCCTCGGGTGTCACAAAACAGCTGGTGAAAAAAATAGCAGCGCGCTACTTGCAAGCCGCCCTGCATGCCCTATGTCGGCATACGGGGCGCTTCTACGTTAAAAATTGCTTATTTCTTTTCTAATTCGCAGAAAAAATAGTAACTTTGCAGACTGAATAAACAAATGCAAAATGCGCCAGCAGGCTTGAAAATGGCCTTCTCGGCAATTTTTGTGTAAATACTATAACATTAAACACTAAGACAAGTGGATCAGACGTTTGACAACGACAGAATTTTGAAAATCAACATTGAGGAGGAGATGAAGTCTTCGTATATCGACTATTCCATGTCGGTCATCGTGGCTCGTGCCCTTCCTGATGTTCGTGACGGATTTAAGCCTGTCCATCGCCGTATTCTCTATGGTATGATGGGCATTGGAAATACAAGCGACAAACCTCATAAGAAGTGTGCACGCGTGGTGGGCGAAGTGCTTGGTAAGTACCACCCCCACGGCGATTCGTCGGTCTACGGTGCATTGGTGCGCATGGGCCAGGAGTGGAACATGCGATATATGCTGGTCGACGGTCAGGGTAACTTCGGTAGTGTCGACGGCGACTCGCCGGCTGCCATGCGTTATACGGAGTGTCGCCTCTCGAAGATGGGCGAGCATATCATGGATGACCTCGACAAGGAAACGGTCGACATGGATCCTAACTTCGACAATACGCTGCAGGAGCCAAGTGTCATGCCGACCAAGGTGCCTAATCTGCTGGTGAACGGCGGCAACGGCATAGCTGTGGGTATGGCCACCAATATGCCCACCCATAACCTGGGGGAAGTGATTGACGGATGCTGCGCCTTCATTGACGATCCTGACATTGATACTGATGGCCTGATGAAGTTCATACCAGGCCCGGACTTCCCCACAGGCGCTTATATATATGGTTTGCAGGGCGTGCGCGATGCCTATGAGACAGGGCGCGGCCGCATCGTGATGAGGGCCAAGGCCGAGATTGAGAGCGGTGAGACCCATGACAAGATTGTCGTCACGGAAATTCCCTATGGTGTGAACAAGGCCGACCTAGTGGCTTACATTGCCGACCTGGCCACACAGCACAAGATAGAAGGTATCTCTAATGTCAACGACGAGTCGGGACGTCAGGGTATGCGTATCGTGGTCGACGTGAAGCGCGATGCCAATGCTAATGTCATACTCAACAAGCTGTTCAAGATGACGGCGTTGCAGAGTTCCTTCTCTGTAAACAATATTGCTCTTGTGCCCATCAAGACCGGCGATACCACCCGCCTGCGTCCACGTCTGTTGTCGCTGCGCGAGTGCATCCGCTATTTCATCGACCATCGTCATGAGGTGACCATACGCCGCACGCAATACGATTTGAAGAAAGCACAGGAACGTGCTCATATCCTTGAAGGCTTGATTATCGCCGTCAACAATATTGACGAGGTGGTGCACATCATACGCCAGTCGCAGACACCTACCGACGCGCAGCGCAATCTGGAGAAACGCTTCGACTTGGACGAACTGCAGTCGAAGGCCATCGTCGACATGCGCCTGAGCCAGCTCACCGGTCTGCGTGTGGACCAATTGCACCAAGAATATGACGACCTGATGAAGCTGATTGCCGACCTGGAAGAGATTCTTAACAACCCCGAACGCTGCAAGGAGGTGATGAAGCAGGATTTGCTGGAGGTGAAAGAGAAATACGGCGATGCCCGGCGCACGGAGATTATACCTTTCGACCATGAGTTTAACGCCGAAGACTTCTATCCCGACGACCCCGTGGTGATTACCATCAGTCATATGGGCTACATTAAACGCACTCCGCTCAACGAGTTTCATGCCCAAGGGCGTGGCGGCATGGGCGCCAAGGGTGCACGCCATCGCGACAATGACTTCACGGAGTACATCTATCCTGCCACCATGCACAACACGCTGCTCTTCTTCACGCAGAAAGGACGCTGCTACTGGCAGAAGTGCTACGAAATTCCCGAGGGAGACAAGAACTCAAAGGGACGTGCCATACAGAACATGCTCAACATTGAGCCCGATGATGCCATCAACGCCGTGCTGAGAATCAAGAGGTTTGACGACCCGGATTTCCTGCGTTCCCATTTCGTGGTCTTTGCCACAAAGCAGGGCCTGGTGAAGAAGACGTGTCTTGAGGCTTACAGCCGGCCACGCACGAATGGCGTCATTGCCATCAATATTAATGAGGGCGACCGCGTTGTTTCGGTGCGTCTCACCAACGGCAAGAACGAGATTCTGCTGGCCAACCGCAACGGACGTGCCGTGCGTTTCGAGGAAGACCAGATACGCATCATGGGGCGTGTAGCCACTGGTGTGATTGGTATGCGCCTCGATGGCGACGACGATGAGGTGGTAGGCATGGTATGCGTCAACGATCCGCAAAAGGAAACCATCATGGTCGTGTCGGAGAATGGCTACGGAAAGCGCTCTGACATAGAGGACTACCGTAAGACAGCCCGTGGCACTAAGGGCGTCAAGACGCTTGCCATCACAGAGAAGACCGGCCGTCTTGTGGCTATCAGGGTGGTGACTGACGAAAACGACTTGATGATTATCAACAAGAGTGGCATCTTGCTTCGTCTGAATGTTGATCAGGTACGCGTGATGGGACGTGCCACTCAGGGTGTGCGCCTTATCAACCTGACCAAGAAGAATGACACGATAGCCAGCGTATGCAAGGTGATGAAGGCCACCGACGAAGAGATTGCCGAAGAAACCATGACCGAGGCACCTGAAAATGCTGAGGCTCCGATGGTCGATTTTACTGATCCCGTCGATACTGACGAGTCGAATGCGTAAAATATAATTAGAAAATGTTTAACTCAAATTATTATTACTAAACATGAAAAAGTTTATGATGATGGCCCTGATGGCAGCTGCTGCCACCACCGCCTTTGCACAGGACGCAGTGAAAGAAGCTAAAAAGCTTGTCTCTAAGGGTGATTTCGATCAAGCCGTTCAGATGCTGACGAAGGCTGTCACATCAAGCGAGACAACAGACAAGGCCGCAGCTTGGAATGAGCTGGCGCAAGCTTACTACGGGAAGTTCAGCGCCATTCAGACTGCTGAGATGGAAAACAAAGTAAAGCAACAGATGGTGTCATACGACACGCTCGCCATGAACCGCTCAGCCCTGGAGGCTCTGAAGGCTGCTCTCAAGTGCGATGAGTTTGACCGCCAGCCCAACGAGAAGGGCAAGGTGAAAGTGCGTTTCCGTCATGCCAATCAGCCTAAGATGCAGCAGGCACGTCTGGCGCTCATCAATGCCGGACTGTATGAATACAACCACCAGAACATGGACGGCGCACTCGAGAACTGGTCGCTCTACCTTGACAGTCCCACTGATCCTTTCTTCACGGGCATGGAAGATATTGCCGACGTCAGCAAGGACCAGTATCGCTCGGAGATTGCCTACTATGCAGGTCTCGTGGCCTATCAGAAGAAAGACTATGTGAACGCCGTGAAGTATGCCACCATGGCAGCTCAGGACCCCGAGAAGGCCGCCGATGCCAACGAAATTATGCTCTTCTCAAAAAAAGAGACGCTGAAGGACAAGGCCGACTCGCTGCAGTATCTGAACATGCTGAAAGACCTTCGCAAAGAGAATCCCAATGAGGACCGCTACTTCAACCTGCTGATGGATTACTACACCCGCGCCAACGACCAGAAGGCTCTGAAGGCATGGGCAGAGGAGGAGATTGCTGCTAACCCGCAGAACAAGATGGCTTGGGCCTTGAAGGGTGAGGCGCAGATGAACGACCGTGAGTGGGACAATGCCGTGGTTTCTTATTTGAAGGCCGTGGAGATTGATCCCACCTTCGTGCAGTGCATCTTCAATGCCGGTGTCTGCCTCAACTCGAAGGCCATTGACCTGAAGGATGAGCTGGCCGACAAGAACACTGGCGGTCTGACGCGCGAGAATGCTGAGAAGGTGAAAGCCATTCTTGCTGAGGCCAAAGTATACCTCGAGCAGTCGAAGGAGCTCGACCCCTATCGTGAGAAGGTCAACTGGGCTTATCCTCTCTATCAGATTTACTACTCGCTCGGCGACGATGCCAAGGCCAGCGAGATGGAAAAACTCGTCAACAGCAAGTAAAACTTAAATCTTGATGAAGCAACTCATAACGATTTTGCTTCTCTTACTAATGACTACACCGTGCCTGATGGCTCAACGAAAAGAGCTCAGTCAGGCACGGACTTATATTAAGAGTGGCAAATACGACGACGCAGAGAATCTCTTGAACACTCTGCTCAACGATTCGGCAAATAGACAGAACCGGCGTGTCTATTTACTGCTCTATGACGTGTTGCGCCATAAATATGACCAGGGCAACGAGAAACTGTATCTCAAGCAGCGTTACGACACTACCGCTTTCTTTGCTAATACGCGGAAAATCTTCGCCACTCTTGAGACCATCGACAGCCTCTCGCCCGACGACAGGACAAAGCATGCAGCGCAAGCTCATCTTATCCGGCCTAATCTCTTCAATGGCGGCACTTTTTATCTTCATAAGTCTAAGTGGAAAGAGGCGTTCCGGTATTTCGAAACTTATATCGATTGTATGCGTCAGCCGCTCTTTATGGCCTATGACTACGACTCCACCGACGTAAGGCTGCCTGAGGCTGCCTATTGGACTGTGTTTGCCGGCTATATGATGCATGACCCTGTGCTCACCCTGCGCCACCGCCGGCTGGCCTTGCGTGATTCTGCCAGGGCTGATTTCACACTGATGTTTGTGGCCGAGGCCCGTCGCTGGCTCTCCGATGACTCTCTTTATCTGCAGACTCTGCAGGAGGGGTTCCGGCGTAATCCCCTGTTCTCTTACTTCTTTCCCCGGCTGATGGATTTCTATACAGGCCGCGGACAGCATGAGAAGGCTTTGGCCGTGGCCGACAGTGCTTTGATGGTCGACGACTCTAATCTTCTGTTTCTTTTTGCAAAGTCTTCCGCCTTGCTGAGGCTTGAGCGCTATCAGGAATGCATCGACTACAGTACCCGTATCATTGCCGTCAATGACACCATGGCAGAACCTTATTTCAATGCCGGCACGGCCTATCTCAGTCTGGCCGCAGGCCTTGATGGCAAGAAAGAACGAAAACTGATGAAGGCGGCCTATCATAATGCTCTCTTCTTTATGGAACGGTACAGGGCTCTGGCTCCGGAGCAGAAACAGAAGTGGGCTCCAGCTCTCTATCGCATCTATCTGAATTTGAATATGGGCAAGCAGTTTGATGAAATCGACCATCTGCTGAAGAAGTAAGATGCTTCTCTGCCTGCCTATGGAGTGCACATCGGCTTTCTGCTTGTTCTAATTATTGTGAACAGGTAAAAAATGAGCCTGCGATTAGCTGTTATTTTCAATTATTATTTGTACCTTTGCCGACATAAAAGAGAAATTTTGCATGAAGAAGATATGTATTGTTGTGGGCGCACGGCCCAATTTTGTGAAGGTAGCCCCTCTTATACGGGCTATCGAGAAGTCGGCCAAGGCCGAATATCAGCTTGTCTATGCCGGTAGCGACGATGACCCTACGCTTGAGTCGTCACTCTTCGACGACCTGCAGATGCCGCATCCCAACGTGTTCCTGGGTGTCGACAGTGTCAGTCTTAACGAAATTACAAGTAGGGTAATGGCTGAGTTTGATGCCTATCTGGAGCGCGAACCTGTCGACGTGGTCATAGTGGTCGATGACCTGGCTTCTACGATGGCGGCCGCCATCGTGACGAAGAAGCGTGGCACGAAGCTGGCCCATTTGGTGGCAGGCACTCGCTCGTTTGATATGAATATGCCCAAAGAGGTCAATCGCCTGGTCATCGATGCCTTGTCAGACTATCTTTTCACGGCTGGTGTGAAGAGCAATAGTGTGGCTACCCGCGAACAGGCCGAGGGCTCAAATACTTACATGGTGGGCAATATTCTGATGGATACGTTGCGCTTCAACTATCAGCGCTTCCGCAAACCACAGCTTGATGTGGCTGAGGGAAAATACATTGTGTTTACGTTAAACCGCAAGGCTCTTTTGGCTGACGAAGAGAACCTTCGCCGTATGCTTGACGCCATGGCTGAGGCAGCAGCAGGCATGCCCATAGTGGCACCGCTGCGCGGCAAGGCCAGCGAGGTGGTTGGGCGCCTTGTCCAAGGTTCTTCAGCTTTTGTGCTCCATCCGTCGCTCCCTTACCTCGAGTTCGGTTGGCTTACCTCTCATGCCTGTGGCATTATCACCGACAGTGGCAATGTGGCCGAGGAGGCCACATTCAACAGTGTGCCTTGCATCACGCTTAACAGCTACACTGAGCATCAGGAAACCGTCAGCATAGGCTCCAACGTGCTTGTTGGCGAAGACGCCGAACGGCTTCGTGAAGAAGTGAAATGTATGGTGGGC
The DNA here is from genome assembly GCA_017934525.1 of Prevotella sp. Lineage (GTDB taxonomy): Bacteria > Bacteroidota > Bacteroidia > Bacteroidales > Bacteroidaceae > Prevotella. The sequence continues at coordinate 7,724 of JAGBJJ010000020.1, read as the reverse complement.
GGTCAGTGGAAGAAATGCTCTTTGCCCGACCGTTGGGATGGTCGCACTGCTGAACGCATAGTGAGCATTCTTGTTAAATGAGAAATTGAAAGATGAAAAAAATATGATTAGACTCTTACCTTGAAATTGAATCAGGCAAAGTCTAATCATATTTTTTTTCATCTTTCAACTTAATAGTTCTCGGCTTTCACCTGGAAGTAGCTCTGCGGATGGTCGCAGACGGGACATACCTCGGGAGCCTTACGGCCAATGACTATGTGGCCGCAGTTGGCGCACTGCCAGATGACGTCGCCGTCTTTCGAGAACACACGCTCTTTCTTCACGTTATCCAGCAACTTGCGATAACGCTCCTCGTGGACTTTCTCAATGGCAGCTACACCCTCGAACTTAGCGGCAATCTCGTCGAAACCTTCCTCACGGGCTTCACGCGCCATGCGTGCATACATATCGGTCCACTCGTAGTTCTCGCCGCCGGCGGCAGCCTCCAGATTGCTTGCGGTATCTTTGATGGCCCCGCCCTCCAGCAGCTTAAACCACATCTTGGCATGCTCTTTCTCGTTGGCAGCCGTCTCTTCAAAGATGGCAGCTATCTGTACATAGCCGTCTTTCTTTGCCTTTGAAGCCCAGTAGCTGTATTTGTTACGTGCCATCGACTCGCCTGCAAAAGCCTCTTGCAGGTTCTTCTCTGTTTTTGTTCCTTTCAGTTCTTTCATTGTTGTTGTCTTTTTTTAGAATTGTTGTTGTTAATTTAATGATAATAAGTGCAATAAAGGCGGCAGTAGCTCCATCGTCAATAGCACCCTCACACGGTAATCTCTCCGCAGATGCTTTGCTTCATCTTCTTCCTCACCATCTCGGGCGTGTCGTATCGGCCTTGCAGGAACATCAGCTTGGTGACGGCACTCTCCACCGTGCCGTCGTAGCCGCTGACAACGCCAGCCTCCTGTAGCTGATAGCCGGTGTCATAGCGCCCCATCTCCACGCGTCCCTGCAGACATTGGCTGATGTTGATGATTACCTTGCCTCGGTTTGTAGCCTCTTTCAGAGCATTCAGCAGCCAGGGACTCTGGGGCGCATTGCCGCTGCCATACGTGCGCATGATGATAGAGCGCAGGTTGGGGGTCTCAATCATGTGTCTCACCAGATCCTCGCGTGCGCCGGGGAAGAGTGAGAGGATGATGACGCTCGGGTCGAGGTCATACATGGGCGTCATGGGCTTGCGGTAGTCGGGCTTGTGGATAAACTCCTCGTGGTAGCTGATGTTGACGCCGGCATCAGCCAGATGCGGATAGTTGAACGACTCGAAGGCGTTGAACTCATCGGCGCTCTGCTTGGTGGTGCGGTTGCCACGCATCAGATGACCGTTGAAATAGACGCACACTTCTGGTACCATGGGCGTGCCGTCCTGATGACGTGCTGCCGCCATCTCTATCGAGGTAATCAGGTTCTCTTTGCCGTCGGTGCGCAGCTGGCCTATGGGCAGCTGCGAGCCAGTGAGGATGACGGGCTTCGTCAGGTTCTGCAGCATAAACGACAGGGCCGATGCTGTGTATGACATGGTGTCGGTGCCGTGCAGGATAACAAACCCGTCGAACTCGTCATAGCGGTTGGCTATCAGTTGTACGAGGTCTACCCAGAAGTTGGGCGACATGTCGCTCGAGTCGATGGGCGGCGTAAACTGGTAGGTCTTGATCTCAGTAGAGAACTGTTTTAGTTCCGGCACGCGGTTCAGCAGGTGCTCGAAGTCGAAAGGCTCCAGTGCGCCCGTTTGCGGGTTTCGGTTCATTCCGATAGTTCCGCCTGTGTAAACCAATAGTATTTTTCTGTTCATAGGTTATAAAGGGTTTTCTCGGCTTTGTCGAATAAATGAGCATCGGTGCTGTTCAAAAGCGGATGTCGAGTTCCAAATCCACCATGTTGTATTTGTATTTGTTGATGTACATGGTGGAGTAGTCTCGGCTGTGCTCATCAATGCGTGAATACATGAGGTTGAGCTCCAGGTTTTTGTTAAACATGTAGTCAATGCCTCCCTCGTAGTGTATGGTCCTGACACCCTCGCTGAGGTCGCTCCATATTTTCCTGCCGCTCTCGTATTCGTCGCGGTAGACGTCGAAGCGGGCTTTCAAATGCAGCTTGTGCTTGATGATAGGCACGATGGCGAAGGCATAGAAACCGTCAGCGCGGTCGCCTTTTTTCTGCTCAATGGTTGTGCCGCCGTCACCGGCTTTTGCTGTACCATAACCCTTGCTGTGTATATACTCCGTGCGGAAGGTCCAGTCGTTGTAGTCGTACTCTGCAGAGAGTGAATAGCGTGTCTTCGACAGGCTCTGGTCTGTCTTTCCGTCGATGGTGTAGCCGCCTCGCGAACCGGTCCAGCCGAAGGCGCCTATGCGCATGCCTTTGAAGGGTATGAGCCATGCGCCGCCTATGATATCCTTGCGGTTGTCTTTGTCCTTCGTGTTGATGCCTTCACCATTGTAGACACCCACCTGATAGTGCAGCAGCGGATGGCCGGCCACGCGGAAGAGGTCGCCCTGCAACTGCACACCGATGTCGCGTCCACCCGACGGCTTCTCGCCTGTGCGGTCGCCGAAGCCCGCCAGCTTGTTCACAGCCATGGCGTAGGCATACCATCCTTGCGTGATGGGGTGGGTGGGGTTCTCGAAGGTAAAGGCCCGCTTAAACTGTCCGGCCTTCAGTCGCAGAGCCTCGTGCAGCTGCCATTCTGCATAGAGATCGACCAGAAATACTGACGAACCAGTGCCCTGCACCTGTACACGCCAGTCTACATTGTTAATCTTTCCGTCGAGTATCAGGCGCAGTAGTCGCAGGTTGATGCTGTTTTCTTCGTCCCCCTTTTTGTCGCTGGCCTGATATTGCAGTATGCCGTAGCCGCTCAGTTTCAGGTTGTCATACCATTTTTTCTCTTGTGAGCTGGCTGTCAGCGTGGCTGTCAGAAGCGCCAGTATGATGAAGATTTTCTTAGTCATGTTGTTTTGTCTGCTTTTTGTTCTGCTGCAAAGGTAATAATAAAAAAACGAATCTCCAAATTTTGTGGTCGGTATAGTGAAAAAAACATGTGCAAGGATGCATCAGCGGTGGAGCAGCAGCACCACGTTCTCTACGTGTGGTGTATGGGGAAACATGTCTACAGGCTGCACCTCTTCCACTCTGTAGTCGGTATCCATGAGCTGTAGGTCGCGAGCTTGTGTGGCAGGGTTGCAACTCACGTAGACGATGCGCTGAGGAGCAGCTCTCAGTATTGTCTTCACCACGTCGGGATGCATGCCTGCGCGTGGAGGGTCGGTGATGATGACGTCAGGTTTTCCATGTTGCGCAATGAACTCGTCGGTCAGTATGTCCTTCATGTCGCCGGCATAGAAGAGGGTGTTGTCAATGCCGTTTAACTCTGAGTTCACTTTGGCGTCTTCGATAGCCTCAGGCACATATTCTATGCCTATCACTTTCCTTGCCTTTCTTGCCACGAAATTGGCTATGGTGCCCGTGCCGGTGTAGAGGTCGTAGATGAGTGGCATGTCGGCTTGGTCGTGCGACGTGACAAAGTTTCTCACCACGCTATATAGATGGTAGGCCTGGTCGGTGTTAGTCTGGTAGAACGACTTCGGCCCCACCTTGAAACGCAGGTCTTCCATCAGTTCAAAGATGTGGTCATTGCCCTTGAAAGTCAGAATCTCCTGGTCGCCGATAGTATCGTTGCATTTCTGGTTGTCTAAATAAAGCAACGAGCTGATTTGCGGGAACTTATCGGCAATATGTTGCAGCAAGGCAAGAGCCTGCTTCCCATCTTCGCTATCCCATCGGGTCGTCCTCCCCTCAGAAGGTTCAGAGGAATCCCCCAAATGAAACTGCACTATGACCATCCACTCCCCCGAATGCGAGTTGCGTATGATGACGTCACGTAGCAATCCTGTCTGTGCCCTCAGATCAAAGAAGGTCATAGCATGTGCTATGGTATAGTCGCGAATTTCATTGCGTATTTGGTTATGCAGGTCGTCCATAAGCCAGCATTTCTCTACGGGCAGAATCTTGTCAAAAGCCCCGGTGATGTGGAATCCGATGGCAGGGTAATTCTTTAATGAAGATTGGGGAGTGGAGGAAGAATTTCTCTCAGCAACGTTCCCGTCACCTGAAATTACGACAGAGGCAAGTTCCTCATTTCTCTTTTTTTCTTCTTCGTGCAGGAACTGCTCTTTCGTCAGGTAGCGTTTGTTGGCGCATCCGAAATCGAGCTTATTGCGGTACTCCTGTGTCTTCACGCTGCCCATGATGGGGCGGAAGGCAGGCAGCTGCACCTTGCCGATGCGGCTCAGCTGGTCGTACACCTGTTGCTGCTTGAAACGCAGCTGTTCGTCGTAAGGCAGGTTTTGCCACTTACATCCGCCGCAAACGCCAAAGTGCTGACAGAAGGGTGTCGCGCGTACATTACTATACTTAATAAAGCGTACTACCTCCCCCTCGGCATAGGAGTGTTTCTTCCGACGAATCTGCACATCGCATACATCGCCAGGCACGCACCAGGGCACGAATACTACCAAATCCTGCCAGTGCAGCAGGCATTTCCCTTCAGCCGCTACGGCCTCTATTTCAACGCCCTCGAGCAAGGGCAGGGGTTTATGCTTTCTTCCCATCTGAATTTGTTTTTGAGTGCAAAGGTACAAAAAAATAGCATGTCAGCCAAGAATTTGAGCTGAAAGATATAGAGGTGTGGGTGAAAATACATGAAGGAGATTGGTATATGTTCTTTTTTTTATGTAATTGGTTCTAGTGAAGATATTTTTTCTGCAATTTGTTTGGCAATTTGAAGAAAAATCAGTAATTTTGCACGATTCAAGAAATAATCTTATATAATTTGTAACATAAATCTAACAAAACAAATGAGTCAAAAAAGAGTTTACCTCTTCGGTAATGGCAAGGCCGAAGGTAATGCAAAAATGCGTGAGGAGCTCGGCGGCAAAGGTGCTAACCTGGCCGAAATGAATCTGATCGGCGTGCCCGTTCCTCCTGGTTTCACTATCACCACTGACTGCTGCAACGAATATTATAAGGTTGGCCAGCAGAAGATTATGGAGCTTCTCGAGGTCGATGTGATGGCCGCCGTGAAGCACATTGAGGTGCTGATGAACTCAAAGTTCGGCGACAAGGAGAATCCTCTGCTCGTCTCTGTCCGCTCAGGCGCTCGCGCTTCGATGCCTGGCATGATGGACACCATCCTCAACCTTGGCCTGAACGACGAGGTGGCCGAGGGTATGGTGAAGAAGACCAACAACCCTCACTTCGTCTACGACTCCTATCGCCGCTTCGTGCAGATGTACGGCGACGTGGTGCTCGAGATGAAGCCTGTGAACAAGGAAGACATCGACCCGTTTGAGGAAATCATTGAAAAGGTGAAGGAAGAACGTGGCGTGAAACTGGACAAGGACCTGAATGTCGACGAGCTGAAGAAGCTGGTGAAGCTCTTCAAGGAGGCTATCAAGGAGCGCACGGGCAAGGACTTCCCCGATGATCCTATCGAGCAGCTTTGGGGTGCTATCTGCGCCGTGTTCCGCAGCTGGATGAACGAGCGCGCCATCCTCTATCGCAAAATGGAAGGCATCCCCGACGAGTGGGGTACGGCAGTCAGTGTCATGGCTATGGTCTTCGGTAATATGGGCGACACGTCGGCTACGGGCGTATGCTTCAGCCGCGACGCCGCTAATGGTGAAAATGTGTTCAACGGTGAATACCTCGTCAACGCCCAGGGTGAGGATGTGGTGGCCGGTATCCGCACACCTCAGCAGATCACCAAGCTTGGCTCGCAGCGTTGGGCAGAGCGCGCCGGCATCAGCGAGGAGGAACGTGCTGCTAAGTATCCCTCGATGGAGGAAGCCATGCCTGAGATTTACAAGGAGCTCGATAGTATCCAGAACAAACTGGAGGAGCACTATCGCGACATGCAGGACATGGAGTTCACTGTTCAGGAAGGCAAGCTGTGGTTCCTGCAAACACGTAACGGCAAGCGCACTGGTGCTGCCATGGTGAAGATTGCCATCGACCTGCTCCACGAGGGTAAGATCGACGAGAAGACCGCTATCATGCGCTGTGAGCCCCAGAAGCTTGACGAGCTGCTGCACCCCGTCTTCGACAAGAAGGCTCTGATGAACGCTAAGGTCATTGCCCAGGGTCTGCCCGCCAGCCCCGGTGCTGCCTGCGGCCAGATTGTGTTCCACGCTGACGATGCACAGGCCTGGCATGAGGATGGTCACAAGGTGGTGCTTGTGCGCATCGAGACCTCGCCTGAGGACCTTGCAGGTATGTCGGCTGCTGAGGGTATCCTCACTGCACGTGGTGGCATGACCTCACACGCTGCTGTGGTGGCCCGTGGTATGGGTAAGTGCTGCGTCTCGGGTGTTGGTGCCCTGAACGTGAGCTATAAGGACAAGACGGTGGAGATTGACGGCCACGTCTATAAGGAAGGCGACTATATTTCGCTCAATGGTTCTACAGGTCAGGTCTATGCTGGCGAGGTGACCACCAAGGCTGCTGAGCTGAGCGGTGACTTCAAGGAGCTGATGGATCTCTGCGCCAAATATACCAAGATGGTGGTGCGCACGAACGCTGATACGCCCCACGATGCTCAGGTGGCCCGTAACTTCGGCGCCCAGGGTATCGGTCTTACCCGCACGGAGCACATGTTCTTCGAGGACAAGAAGATTGTGGCTATGCGCGAGATGATTCTGGCTGACAGCGTTGCCGGACGTGAGAAGGCTCTGGCCAAGTTGCTGCCTTACCAGAAGGCCGACTTCAAGGGCATCCTTGAGGCCATGGATGGTCTGCCTGTCAACATCCGTCTGCTCGATCCTCCTCTCCATGAGTTTGTTCCCCATGATCAGGCTGGTCAGGAGACGATGGCCAAGGAAATGGGCGTCTCGATTGAGGACATCAAGCATCGTGTTGACTCGCTGGCTGAGAACAACCCGATGCTGGGTCATCGTGGTTGCCGACTGGGCATCACCTTCCCCGAGATTACTGCTATGCAGACGCGTGCCATCCTCGGTGCTGCCTGCGAGCTGAAGAAGGAAGGCAAGAACCCGATGCCTGAGATTATGGTGCCGCTGATTGGTACCATCCGTGAGCTGAAGCAGCAGAAAGAGATTATCCAGTACACCGCTAAGGAAGTGTTTGCCGAGTATGGTATTGAGGTGGAGTTCGAGGTCGGTACGATGATTGAGATTCCTCGTGCAGCCCTGACCGCCGACCTCATCGCATCGGAGGCTCAGTACTTCTCATTCGGTACGAACGACCTGACTCAGATGACCTTCGGTTACTCGCGTGACGACATCGCCTCGTTCCTGCCTGTCTATCTGGACAAGAAGATCCTGAAGGTTGACCCGTTCCAGGTGCTCGATCAGACAGGTGTCGGTAAACTCATCAAGTATGCCGTGAAGTGCGGTCGTGAGGTTCGTCCTGATCTGCGCTGCGGTATCTGCGGTGAGCATGGCGGTGAGCCCAGTTCAGTGAAGTTCTGTGCCAAGATCGGTATGAACTACGCCAGCTGCTCGCCCTTCCGCGTGCCCATCGCCCGTCTTGCCGCCGCGCAGGCTGCCGTAGAGGAATAAACGGTAAGATGCTGAAAATTAGCGAAATACGAGGCAAGTACTTGGCGAACAGGTACTTGCCTCGCTTCTTTTCTGCACGTTCTGCACGTTCTAAAAGCAGTCCATGAC
>JAGBJJ010000019.1 GCA_017934525.1 Prevotella sp. | reverse complement strand
GCGGTGGCCATCGCCTCGGCAATGGTGGTGGCGCTCATCCTGCACATCCGCATCAGCAATATCTATCCTGAGGAGCACCGCGACCGCACGGTGTACCTGAAAAGCTACTTCAAGAACGACAAGGGAGCATTCGTGGGTTACTCCGGCTATTCTCCCCTTGCCGTTGAGGAACTGTTCAGCCACCTAAAGTGTGCCGAGGTGGTCAGTGCCAACATGGACAACAGCTATGTCTATCGCTTCACGGCCTGCGAGGAACTGGGCAAGCAGGAGATGCCGGTGACGATGAAGTTCACCGATGCCAACTTCTACCGCCTCTACGACTTCCAGTTTATCAGCGGCAGGCCCTACACCGATGAACAACTGCAGCATGCCGAGAAGTGCATCGTTATCACCGACGTGCTGGCCCGCCGGGTGTTTGGAACGACGGAGCAGGTGGCAGGCCGCCAGTTGCTCCTCAACTACCTGCCCTATCGCGTTGTAGGCGTTGTCAGGGAGGTGAGTCCGCTATTGGTCAACTCCTCGGCCGATGTCTACCTGCCCTATACCGTGAATGACTCGCGCAGCCACTGGCAAAGCCGGGACGTGAGCTATGCTGGCGGTCTGGAGGTGACGGTACTGCTGAAGGAGGGCTGCACTTACCAGATGCTGAAGGACGAACTGGAACCCTACCGTGCAAAATACCTCTCGATGCTGCGACAGGCAACGGGCAGGGACTACGAGTTTAGCATTGACGCACAGATGCACTGGGCCAGGACGCTCAACTTCGAAGAATCTTACGATATGTCCACGGGCGACATGCTGTACAACCTGCAATATCCCGCCCTGCTCATGTTGCTGCTCCTGCTGCTGCCAGCCATCAACCTGAGCGGCCTAGTGTCGAACCAGATGGAGGCGCGCATTGCCGAGATGGGCATCCGCAAGGCTTTCGGCGCCAAACGCCGGACGCTGCTCAGTGAGGTCATCCATGAGAACCTCGTGCTGACGCTCCTGGGCGGCATCGCGGGCTATGCGCTCTCGTGGCTCTTCATCAGCGCCATGTGCAGCAATACCATGTTCCTCACACTGTTCGAGCGCGAGTACGATCCCATCAACAGCGTGTCGCTTCAGCTTGACATGTTCTTCACGCCGAAGCTGTTCCTCATTGCCTTCGTCTGCTGCGCCGTGCTCAATCTTATGGCGGCCCTCATTCCTGCCTGGTCGTCGCTGCGCAAACCTATTGTTGAATCATTAAACCAGAAAAGATGAGCATGATACTGAAGAGTCTGTGGACTCGCAAAAAACAGAACGGCTGGATATTTGCCGAGATAGCCATCATCTCCTGCCTGAGTTGGTTCATTGTCGACTTCCTCACCGTCACTTTCTATGCCACCCATTTCTGCATACCGGCAGGCGAGTTTGAGAAAGACCACCTCTGCGTGGGCCAGTTGGGCATCGTCCGCAGTGAGAGAGCCTCTGAGGGGCAAGACATCACCGAGGAAGAGGCCCGTGGGGTCTATGTCATCCGCGACAAGCTGGCCACCATGCCCGAAGTGGCATCCGTCTGCCTCACGCCCGACTATCTGGGGGCCAACCTTCGTTTCTACAACTGGCGCACGCTGGCCCTGGCCGATGACACCACGCGTACCATCGGCTTCTCGCAGTTCTTCTACTACCAGAACGAACATTTCTTCGAGACCCAGGGGCTACGCGCCATTGAGGGCAGTCCCGATGCCGAGACGCTGTCACGGCAGATTGCGCCCGACGGCATCGTCATGACCCGCAGCGTGGCGCAGATGCTCTTCGGCCACGACCATGTGATGGGCAAGCGCGTGGCGATGGTGGACACCCGCTATGAAGGAGGAGAAATCGTCCACGGTGTGGTTGGCTACCACACCATAGCTGGCGTGGTGGAGGACGTGAAGGGTGCGCCCAACGAGCGATACCCCTATGTGGTCTTCTTCCCCAATCCCGGCAGCGGGGCCAGTGCCTACTGCCAACTGCTCGTGCGGCTGAAACCCGATGCTGATGCCAAGATCTTCGTAAAGCAGCTCACGCCTACGCTGACCAACGACTTCCGCGCCGGCATCTGCGTTTTAGGCAGTCTCGAAACCTATCAACAGCACTACGACAAGCAGGTGGCCCACGACTACACGATGTACACCACGCTGGCCACGGTCCCCCTTGTTCTCTTCGGCATCATTGTCGTTCTGGGCACACTGGGCACCTTCTGGCTGCAGATACGCAAGCGCACAGAGGACATCGGCATCATGCGCAGCTTCGGCGCCAAGCGGCGCGACATCTTCCTACAGATATGGGGCGAGGCGGCCGTCCTTACCGCTCTTGCCGTCTTCACGGGCTGTCTTGTCTGGTTTCAAGTTGCCATCCACTGGGATGTGCTCTCAGATGGCAACGCCTACGGCGGCTCCGGCCGCGAGACCGACTGGGTGTCGCAGTTCTGGCCTCATTTCCTCATTGTATCCTCCATCCAGTACCTTTTGCTTCTCGCCATCGTCACCCTCGGCATGGTGGTGCCTACCCTTATAGCTATGTATAAACGTCCCGTAGAAGCTTTGCGGCATGAGTAATAGAAATGTATTTTCATCAAGGTATATTTTATATTGCAAAGTTTGGGATGCACGTTGCAAACTTTGCAATGTACATCCTAAACTTTGGAATTAAAAATTCAAAAGGAGAAGACAGATTTATGAAACGACACTATCTTTTGTTCCTCGCCTTGTTGCCACTGATAGGTTGGGCTCATGAGGACACGCTGCGCCTCTCACTCGACGACTGCATCATGATGGCGCGCCGCCAGAGCATCGACGCCGCTGTGGCCCTGGGCGAACTGCGCTCAGCCTATTGGCAGTGGCGCAGTTACCGGGCAGATCTGCTGCCAGAAGTGTCGCTGTCGGGAACGGCACCGTCGTGGAACAAGCGCTACAGCTCGTACCAGCAGGCCGACGGTTCGCTGTCGTTCGTGCGCAACGACTACCTCGGACTGGACGGCGCGGTGAACATCACGCAGAAACTGTGGCCCACGGGCGGCACGCTCAGCGTAGAGTCGTCGCTCGACTATCTGCACCAGTCGGGCAGCGGCGGGTCGGGCAATCAGTTCATGTCGCTGCCCGTGGCCGTCACCCTCTCGCAGCCGCTCTTCAGCGTGAACCACCTGAAGTGGAACCGCCGCATAGAGCCGCTGCGCTACCGCGAGGCGCAGGCGCGATTCCTCACCGAGACGGAGCAGGTGGCCATGCAGGCCATCAGCCTCTATTTCGGTCTGCTGCTGGCCGGCGAACAGGTGAACATCGCCCGCCAGAACCTGCAGACCGCCGAGAAACTCTACGAGGTGGCGCAGGCCAAGCGCCGCATGGGCACCATCAGCGAGAACGACGTGCTGCAACTGCGCCTCGACGT
>JAGBJJ010000018.1 GCA_017934525.1 Prevotella sp. | reverse complement strand
TGCCCACGCGGGCCTATGGCGACCCTGAGGGCAGCTACTACCGCGTGACGGCCCTCGTGGGCCTCGCGGACGGCACCGTCACCCGCAACGTCATCTATGTCTACGAGCCCCTGCGGGCCGGCTACCTGAAGGTCATCAAGACGAAGATGGACAACGAGGGTGCCATCGAGGCCGTGACGGCAGGTGTGGGTGTCAGCGTGACGCTTGACTGGAAGCCCGGCGGCGAATATAACCCCGAACTGTGAGAATTGATTCAGGACAGAAATTATCATAATTCGAAGAAATTTCTTTCAAACCAGATATGATGAAACGAATGAACGACATAACGAGGCGTGTAAGCCGCATGACCGCACCCCTTCTTTGCTTAGGGAGCATGATGGGACTGTTTGCCTGCTCGTCTGAGTATGAGACGGTGGCTCCGCCAGAGAGCGAGATGACTTCGCTGCGCATCAACGTCTACTCGCCGGCTGACGCCACACGTGCCGCCGAGGAGAAGGTGGCCGACGAGAGTGCCGGCGAAGGCCTAATCTGGGACGTGCGCGTCTATGCCTTTATGACGGGCAGCGAGCGTGACGACCGCGCCATAGGCTATGCCATCGACGAGAGCGTCGGGGGCCAATCGGAGGAATACACCTGCACCATGCAGCTACCCAAGGCCACAGTCAACCGAGAGTTGGACTTCTACCTCATGGCCAATGTCGCGCAACTTGGCGATGCCGTCAGCACTTTGGGGTATTATCCTACACGCGACGCGGTAGAGTCGGCTGCTTTCGATGCTTTCGGCACAACGACCATCGTCGGGGCCGTGCCTACAGAGAAGGGACTGCCCGCCTCGCAGATTCTGAAGGCGCAGAAGCCCATTATGTCGTTGAAGGACGACAATGAGCTGAAAGGAATCAAACTGACCCGCGCCGTGTCGAAATTCCGCTTCTTTTTCGCTCAGCGCGCGGGGATGAGCGGGGCGGAAATCACGAAGATCGAGATTGACAAGGATGTGTTGCCGGAAAAGCAATTTATCATGCCCTATGCGGCTGATGGGACGGTCAACGTGGATCATTACAATGTCGCAGACGGGAAGTCGTCGGCGCTTTATACTTACAACGTCGGGCTGAGCGGCACGGGCATAAACTCCGTAGCAGAACCAAGCGCGCTGGTGCGCGAGAGCACGGAGGCTTTCAGCGACTACCTGACGCGGCTCTCGGCCAGTGCGACGCCCTACGGGCTGACCTATATCCGCGAGAGCGACAAGCCCCTGACGGGCAAGATCTACTATAAGGTGGGCAGCCAGGAGGGCAACGCTGCTTTCGAAATCCGCACAGCCGACGGGGTAGACGAGCACACCGCGGCATGCTTCCCCCGCAACCACTACGCCGTGGTCTACGGCTACTTCAACGGCAACCGGCTGGAGGTCGTTCCCACGGTGCTGCCCTGGGTGAGGGAGGATGCTTACCAGTACGACATGAACATCGACTACGGTTCGACGAAACTCTCGTTCGAGAACATCTACTACCGCTACGATGCCGTCAACCTCGACTGGTGGAGCGACAGCTATACCGCCGTGTCGGATGGTGTGGACACTCGCGCCCAGATTCCTAACCCCGACGATGCGGACACCGAGCATCCGACGATTGACAACCCCGACAAGGGCCGCCCGCTCTACTCGCCCATGATGACCATCGGCGTGAATCTGGGGGCGCAGATGCAGAAGGTGGAACTGGTGTCGAGCAACCCGGCGTTCAAGTTCATCACGCTGACCACGACGGGCGGTGCCAACACGTACAGCGAGCCGCAAGTGAAGCTGACATTCAGCACAAGCACAACGGAGGATCTGAAGTATTTCGTCGTGCCCGAAGCAGGAACGGCCGATGGGGCCACGGCGGAGGTGACGCTGGTGGCTACCTTCAACGATGGCACCACCATCCGGCTGCCCTACAATGCCGACGTGATGCCGGGATCGTCGGCCCACACCACCATCCAATATCGCTACATCAGCAACGCCGACTACCAGAATGCGGCCTCGAACCCGAATATCCGCATTGAGGCAGCCAAATAACACCAGAAACGGACATCAACGAATAATAATCATATCAGCAGACGTATGAGAATCAACAAGACATATATGGCTAAGGCACTGGCCGCCACGTTTCTGACGGTGGGCTTCACGGCCTGCGCCACTGAGGAACTGGCCGACCTGCTGGGCTCCACCGCCGACGGCGGCCGCCTGAGCGTCGTGCCCGAGATGCTGGGCAGCGAGGCCAGCCATGCCTCGACAGCCACCCGCGCCACCACCGAAAACGGAGTCGACGCCCTGAGCGAGAATAATCTCGGAGAGACGCTCGACGTATTCATCGCCGGAGGCGGCACCGACGGCACGGGCAGCTACTGGAACCAGTATCACCTGACGAAAGCCGCCGGGGCCAGCATCCAGGAGAGCGTGGCCGACGTGCTGAGCTACAACTGCTTGGGCGAAGCGCCTGCTCTCGTGCTGGGCGACAAGTACCGCGTCTATGTGGCCGTGAACAACGCCCAGACCAACGCCACCATCGCTGATGAGGCAGCCTTGAAGACCCTCAGCGTCACCGATGCTGACATCTGCCGCCACGAAGGTCCTGAAGCCGACACCGGCAAGGGCACCCAGACGGCCAAGCGCTTCATGATGGACTACTACCAAGCCGACTGGTCGCCGCTGGCAGGCAATGCCGTCCACCAGATTCAGGCACAGCTGAGCCGCGCTGCCGTGAAGTTCCGCGTGAAAATCAAGTTCGATACCGAATTCTATAAGCAGCTGACCGAGACGGATGGCTATCGTATCAATTCACCCGCCTGGCGCCTGTTCAACTACAACACGTCGGCGCCCGTCTTTGCTGGAGGCGACGCCGTAGTGCCGACCCTGGCCACGGCTCCACGCTTCTCGCTCGATAAGACCGGGAACGACGAGTACGAGCTGGTCACCTACAGCTATCCCTTCTCGTGGACTAAGGCCACGGCCGACGACGTGGCCCCGTCGATCCTCTTCAGCTTCGACCTCGTGGAGAACGGCAAGTCGAGCAAGGGTGAATACCACTACTACCGCATCCCCCTGACCAACCTGACCGCCCTGCAGCGCAACCACCTCTATGAAGTGACGGCCACCATTAACTCCTACGGCAGCAGCTCCGAGATGGTGCAGACCACCGACGTAGACCTGCAGTATAAGGTCGTGGACTGGACGGACGAAGCCTCGTCCATCGAGGCCAACAAGGCCTACTATCTCATCGTGTCGCCGGAATTCTCCAGTATTTATGGCACGGGCGCTCGGACACAACTGCTTGATGTGGTTGCCCCTGAGAGCGTGTGGGAACAGAAAGATGGAGAAAACGGACTCAAGATAGAAGCATTCAAATCGTATTATTACGACAAAAGCGGCAAGAAAACGAATATTACCACGGCAACCCCTACCATTGATTATTCTGAAAAGAAAATAAAGGTTATTTCAAATGCCCCTGGCAATCATGCTGTAAATTATATCAGTTTTGTAGTTTACTATACAGTAAATGGGGTTAAATATTCACAGAAAGTCTATTTGAAACATTTTCCTCTCGATTATATTGAAAATATTGCCGGATGGTGGTCATCAAGAGATGAAGCCAAGTGGGTAAGATGGGGGGATTCTAATAAAAACCGCACTCAAGTTTTGCAGAAAAATCAAGGTGGTTCTGATTTCTTCTATGCTAAGGTAGCCGAAGATGAAAATATTTATAAAATAAAAAAATACAATACGAAGGGTGATAAAAGTACACAATCCAATTATCACATGTATACCATTCAGATTACGTCTACGAGTAATGAATATGTGATAGGCAAGCCAGTTTTTAATGATAAGTTGCTATCGGCTGACAAAGTGGTTTCACCTGCCTTTATGATTGCATCACAACTTGGACTGAATGCCAACGGCTGTGATCATGATGTGGCAAAAAAACATTGCAATGTCTATATAGAGGTTGCGCAAAATGATGATAAACTGTTTCCAGGAAAGGAATTCAAAGGTTGGAGACTGCCAACCCAAGAAGAAATAAAGATTATCATGAAATATCAGAATGGAGCGGCAATGGATGAACTTCTTCCACGAATCAAAGATGGCTATTGGTGTGCAGATGGTTATTATTTACAATATTCATCCAAAAAATACACTGCTAATAATGGATATGACAAGAACGGAAATGTAATAAATACCGCCAAATATATCCGTTGCGTCCGTGACCTGACCCCGGAAGAAGTGGAAACCATAAATAGCAGAAAGGAATGACTATGAAGATACTCGATAGAATCATGGCTGGGCTGACGATGGTTGCCATGCTGGTAGCCTGCAGTGAGGCCGAACTGAACACCGAAGCGACCGACATCGCTGACGGCGAGATGCCCGTCAACCTGCGCGTCTGCATTCCTTTGGCCGACGACCCAGCTGTTACGCGCAGCAGCGTAAGCGGCGCCGAGGTGCCCTTCACGAAAATCCAGATGGTGTGCTTTGCCTCCACCGGCTACCTGCTCGGCGTGCGCGAGGCCACGGCCTCGGCTTGGGACGCGAACCATGAGGGGACAATCAAGGGCTCGGTGCCCGCATCGACCACCCGCATTCACTTCATAGCCAACAAGGACGACGCCAATGCCAACGCCATGTTTGGCCAGCAGGAGCTCATCGTGATGCACTCCAAGGAGTCGCCCTTCGTCACGGGCAAAGACGACAAGATCAGCTACTGGGGCTACTATAAGGACGCCGACGGCAATGCCAACAGCATGGCCGCGTGGCTGAAAAACCCTGCCAACAAGGTCTATCTGGTGCGCGACCGCGCTCAGGTTATTGTCAAGAACGGCGTGTCGGGCGTCACGTCTATGCAGTGGACCATCGTCAACGGCCTGCCGCAGGGCTTCATCGCGCCCTACGACCGCACGGTGAGCGGCGGATTCGTCGTGACGGGCAACGTGCCTGCTCCGGCCATCACCATCACCCCCCTCAGCAGTACGTCACGCTTCAGCGACACCACCGACTGGACCGACGCTGACGGCTCGCAGTTCATCTTTGAGGACCGCAACGAGACCGGCGACGGCAAGTCGCCGCTGGTGCTGCTTGTCAAGGCCGACCACGGCAGCGGTGCGCACTACTTCAAGGTGCAGATGGAGAACGACCTCCACCAGCAGATTCGCTTCACCCGCAACCACCGCTACACACTGACTATCATGGAATTGGAGGAGACGCTGGGCAAGGATACGCCCGAGGCTGCACTGGCCGGCGACTTCGTGAACGGCGCCCTGAAGGCCGTCGACGAGAACGTGACGACCGTGAGCTTCGGCGGCTACAAGCTGCAGATCCTGGAAGAGAAAGGCACGAAGGTGCTCTTCCAGAACGGCACCACGGGCACCATCCACTTCAGTTTCCTGAAAGATGACGGCACGGTTGACAACACCATCACCGCCACTGACTTCACTGCCGAGTGGCAGGAAACCGAGGACGAGGAGAACCCTGTCTACGCCAACACCCAAACCGCCGTCAGCTTCGATCCGGCAACGGGACTGGGCACGGTGACCGTCAACCTGTCGGACATCAACTCGACGTTGAAGACGGGCAAGGTGGAAATATCGCACAAGGGCGGCCTCATCCGCTACGTCACGGTCTACACCAAGAAAGAGTTTAAGCTGGCTGCCGAACCCACCATCAAGAAACTGAAGGCGAAGCACAACTTGAAGGACGCCTACCAGGTAGACTTCACGCTGCCCAGTACCGATGACTATCCGGAGTCGCTCTACCCGCTCACCATCCGCATAGCCTCCACAACGCTGAGCCCCTACCGCGACGGTGTCAGCTCGACCGACTACGGCATGTTCAGCACCGCCGTGGCCACTACGGCTGATCTGGAGCAGTCGACCGTAACGAACGATTGGAACTACAACGCCAAGAGCTGGGGCTTCTGGTATGAGTACACCATCAGGGAGTATCCCACCGGCGGCAAGGTGATATTCCTCTTGGAGGACGTCCGCAGCAGCCGCGCCACCCAAGCAACCAACGTAGGATTATATCTCTATATCCCCTATTTCGACGGGATTAAGGCTGTGACGCCATAATCCCTCTACCATGCAGGAAACACGACAAGAAGGGCAGAAGCGACCAATCGCTCCTGCCCTTCTTGTCGTGTTTAGCTTCAATGCGGAATGTCCTCTACAGAGACTCCTCCTCAGCGGTGCCAGCCAATTTCTGAAACACGGCATCCTGTGCCACTCAGTGCATTGTTCGCGGAAAAGTAAGCAGTCCGCCCGCAATGAATAATCCCTGTTGCTGTACTATATGGCAGCGGCGCTCTTCTGCGACAGCTTGCTGCCCAAATGCCTATTTGATGAGTTTTGTGATGTCTTGAACACTTCGTTTCAGACGGGCGGCTTTGACACTGCCATCGAAAAATGGCCGGAATCATGTCGATTCCGGCCATTTTTCGATGGATTTTGGCCAAAATGATGGTTTATCTGACCGTGATCTTCTGCGAGCGGATGACCGACTTGTGCTGCATCTTCACGATGTAGACACCGGCTGCCGCGGGGGCGGCCACGCTGACGGGGTGCGACAGGTAGCTTATCAGGCGGCCGTCGGCCGTGTAGATCCAAGCCTTCTCAACGTTGGTGAAGCTGATCTGACCATCGGCCAGACGGGCCTGCGAGGGCAGGCTGCGCTCCACAGCATCGATGCCGCTGCTCTCGTAGCCCTCGGGCTCGTCGGCAATGCCTTCGTCGATGGGGCTTGCCGTGGGCTGACGCTCGGGGTTGTCGCCGCTAATCTCTACGCCGAGGTCGATGGTGAAGCCCTTGGCCGTGAGGCCCACAGGGCCGGGATGGGCAGCCCAGGCGTCGGTGAAGACGATGCGTATGCGCGACTTGCCGCGCACGGCGTCGGCAGGAATCTTCACCTTGAAGGGCACGAGCGGGCTGTCGGTGTAGCCGTTGGGGTGGAGCGGCGAGGTAGAGTATTCAGGCGTGTTCTCAATGCTGTTGCAGGTGAGGGCCGTGCCCTGCTCGATGATGAGCTCGTCGGTAGAGCCCTCGAAGAAGCCGTTGATGTTCCAGTCGGCATAGCCCTTCATGATGCACCACTGCAGGCCGTCGCCGTCGTTCTGCCATTCGTAGTTGATGGTCACCTCGTCGCCCTGCTTCACCTTGAGCACGGCCGTGGCGGTGGCGTCGACATAGTTGCGGTTCTCCACGGGACCGGGCTCCGAGCAGGCATACTGCAGGTCCTGCACCGAGGCGCCGGTGGTGGTGATGCTGGTCAGGAAGCGGTGCTGTATGGCCGTCTGATAGCCGTCGGCATCGGGGTTGATCTCGCTGACGCCATAGTCCATGGCGTCGGCATCGGCGCCCTGCGGCACGTTGTCAGAGCGGCTGACAGCCACCCAGACGGGCTCGGAGTAAGTCTTCAGGTCGGTCGACACGGAGCGCACGCCGAACCAAGGCTCCTCGCCTTCGGCCATGGGTATGTAGCCCACGAAGGCCGACCAAGCCTGCACGTGGCTGACGACGGCGACGCGGCCGTCGGCACCGTTCTTATAGAGCACCTCGAAGTGGTCGACGTTGCCCTCGTCGTTGTAGACCATGCCATAGGGGCTGGCTCCGGCCTGGTCGAGCGTCCAGTTGAGCTTGATGCTCATCGAGGTGGTCGTCTCCCTCTTCACCTCGGCCATCAGGTCTTTCACGGCGGCCGGTGTGGTCTTCACGTCGTCGTTGAGCTGCAGCTCGCCCACATAGACCTTGTAGTCGGGCGTGATGTCCTTCACGCGCAGTCCGACGAAGTCGATCTGGTCGGCGGCCGATATGCCGCTCAGTGGCAGCGTCTTCTCCTCCCAGCTGCTGCCGGAAGTGCTGCCCACGGCATACTCCTTCCACTCGTTGCCCACCTTGACGATGAGGTAGAGGTTGGTGGGCGTGGTGCCCTCCTTCTTCGTCTTCACGGCCACCTTGGCATAAGGCTGTCCGGCGGTGCCGCTGAGCTTGGTGCGGAAAAGCACCACGTCGTTGCCGCTGCTGGTCTTCTGGCCAGTGAGCATGAGGCACGAGCCACCCATGTAGGCATCCTCGATGGTGAAGCTGGGCTGCAGGGCGTCGTCGGCAGTGGTGGTAGCCTGGTTGTAGACCAGCCAGCGGTAGGTGGGCACGATGTCTTGCGTAGAGAGGTTGTACCACGTGCCAGACGTCTTCTTGCCCTTATAGGTGTATACCTCGCCTATGCCGGTGTTGAAATAGGTGTGGAAGGGGTAGGCGCCCTGAATGGTGGAGCGCTCGGGGAAGTAGGTGGCCAGTCCGCCGAAGGTAGAGAGTGGTGGTGTGGTGCCCTTCCACGACCACTCGTTGCCTCTGTTCTGCATGGCCGGCAGGTTGGCCGGGTTGCGGTTGCCGCCGGAGAAGGCGCGCTCGAGCAGGGCCTGGTAGTTGGCCTGAAACTCCTTGGCGTCGTTGCCCACGTTGTTGCTCCAGAAGCGGCTGTTGGCATGCTCGCCCCAGAGCACGGCGCCGATTTCGCGGTCCTTCAGGTTGGTCCACGAGCGGTCCATGGTGACGATCCACACGCCGGCGTAGAGGCCGTCGGTGGTGCCCATGGCGCTCATGGCCTGGTCTTCCGACGAGCGCATGGTGCGCACGGGTATGAAGTCGTTGCCCGAGTAGTTGATGAAACAGTCGGCCGTGCGCCCCTCGCTGTTGCCGAAGATGGCGTTGGCATTTTGTGCCGTCAGCGAGCCGTTGCTGGTGTAGAGGCCGATGTGGAAGTTGTGGAAGCCGCGCGCGTCAGCCTCCTTGTAGAGCGCCTTGTGGAACGCCACGATGTCGTCTTCGCTGTAGGAGTTGTCCTCCCAGTTGTAGTTGATGCCGTCGGCACCGAAGAACTGCAGCAGGCTGATGAGCGGCTTGACGTACTTGAACGAGCCGTCGGCGAGCTTCTCGGTGATGAGACGCGAGTAGGCGGCGTCGCCGGCTCCCGGCGTCCACGACTCGAAGAACTTGATGCCCGAGAGGATGTCGGTGCCGCACTGGTGGGCAGCGTCGATCCATGCGCCGGGTGCCTGGAAGAGCGGGTGGTTCCACGATCCGAAGAGGTGGGTGTAGTTCCAGAGCGAGTAG
>JAGBJJ010000017.1 GCA_017934525.1 Prevotella sp. | reverse complement strand
TCGGCCTGAGCCAGCGTCTGCTTACGCACCCATTCGGGCGGCACCTTGTCTTTATACGTATTGCGCACCTCAAGGTAGTAACCGAATACGTTGTTATAGCCAATCTTCAGGCTCTGTATGCCCGTGGCGGCTGCCTCGCGCTCCTGAATCTGCAACAGGTAGTCCTTGCCGCTATAGGCGATGCGGCGCAACTCGTCGAGCTCAGCGTTCACGCCATCGGCAATGACGCCGCCCTTCTGCACCAGCTGCGGCGGGTCGTTCATCACCTCTCGGGCTATGCGGTCACGTATCTCTGAACAGAGGGAGAGGCGCGAGATGAGCGATTGCACGATGAGGGGGGCCCCCGCCCCCGAACTACCGGCTTCCGAGGTACCGGCCACCCCACCAGTCTGTGCCTTTATCCTCGCTACAGCTTCAAGAGCCACCCGCAGCTGTACCACCTCGCGGGGGCTGACACGGCCTACGGCCACTTTAGAGATGATGCGCTCCAGGTCGCCGACGTGGTGCAACTGCTCGTCGATGAGCTCGCGAAATTCGGGTTGACGGAAGAAATAGTCCACCACGTCAAGGCGTTCCTCGATGGGTTTTTGGTCCTTCAGAGGAAACACGAGCCAGCGGCGCAGCAGACGGCTGCCCATGGGCGAGACGGTGCGGTCTACCACGTCAAGCAGCGAGCGGCCGTCGTCCTGCATGGGCTGTATGAGCTCCAGCGAGCGTATGGTGAACTTATCGAGCCGCACATATTTCTCCTCCTCGATGCGCGCTATATTGGTGATATGGGCTATCTGGGTGTGCTGAGTGAGCTCCAGATATTGCAGAATGGCACCGGCGGCAATAAGACCGTTGTGCAGATGGTCTACGCCGAAGCCTTTCATTGACTTCACCTGGAAGTGCTTCAGCAGCTTCTGGCTGGCGGTCTGCTCGGTGAATACCCAGTCGTCCATCTGAAAGGTGGTATAGCGGGTACCGAAGTAACGCTCGAAGTCCTGCCGGCGGTCGCGGTCGTAGAGCACCTCCTTGGGCTGGAAGTTGCCCATCAGTTTGTCCACATAGTCGTAGGTACCCTCGCCGACAAGGTATTCGCCGGTGGAGATGTCGAGAAACGACACACCGCAGGCGCCGCGACCGAAGTGTACGGCCGCGAGGAAGTTGTTCTCCTTATAATTCAGCACATTATCCGAGAGAGCTACGCCGGGCGTGACGAGCTCGGTGATGCCGCGCTTGACGAGTTTCTTCGTCAGCTTCGGGTCCTCCAGCTGGTCGCAGATGGCCACCCGCTTGCCTGCGCGGATAAGCTTAGGCAGGTAGGTGTCCAGCGCATGATGGGGGAAGCCCGCCATCTCGTCGCCCTTCACGCCCGCACCGTTGTTGCGCTTGGTCAGAGTGATACCCAGGATGCGTGCAGCCTCCACGGCATCGTCGCAGTAGGTCTCGTAGAAGTCGCCACAGCGGAAGAGCATGAGCGCCTCGGGATGCTTGGCCTTGAGGTCGAAGAACTGCTTCATCATCGGCGTCAGCTCGCCGTTTTTCTTTGCCATAGTCCTAATAGGTTTTAGTCTGCAAAGATACAAAAAAGTGGCGAAACACGGGTTCCTTTTTTGGAACATTAACCATTTTGTGTTATCTTTGCAGGGCAAAAAACAAACATACCATGGACCGCGAAGCATTTGAGAAGCGAAAAAACTATGCAGGAACGACGAAAGAGTCGATGCGCCGGCGAAGTATCAGCAACGACTATTCCGCACGTCGCATGTATATGATCACCATCGTGACCGAGGGAAGGCGCCATCTGTTTGGCGAGGTGCGGGGCCGCGGCGAGGCGCCCGCCGGCAGTGCCGATGCGCCGCATATGGAGCTGTCGGAGCTCGGCGAGGCGGTGCAGGAGCAGTGGTGGGGCATACACGCTTACTACCCCGAGATAGAGGTGATGGCTCTGCAGATGATGCCCGACCACCTGCATGGCATTCTCTTTGTAAGACAACAGATGAAGAAGCCGCTAGGCACGGTGATCCGCGGGTTTAAGACGGGGTGCAACCGCGCCTTCCGGCGGATTCTTCCTTTAGCTGCGACACTGTCGCAACACACGCAACAAAGGGCGACCGGAACTGCAGCGGCGGCGGGAACAGAAGAAGCGGCAGCAGCAGGGACAGTAGAAGCGGCAGCAGCGGGAACAGAAGAAGCGGCAGCGGCGGGAACAGCAGGAGCAGCAGCGGGAACAGCAGAAGCGGCAGCGGCGGGAACAGCAGGAGCGGCAGCAGCAGGGACAGCAGGAGCAGGAGCGGCAGCAGCAGGGACAGCAGGAGCAGCAGCGGAGACAGCAGGAGCAGCAGCAGCGGGAACAACGGCGGCAGGAGCAGCAGCAGCGGCGAGGGTGGGGGCTCCCTCTGTTGCGTGTGTTGCGACACAGTCGCAACCAAAGAGGGACAGGCGCCTGGACGACCGCGAGCACGGCCAGCTGTTTGAGCTGGGCTACAACGACCGCATCCTGCTGTACGAAGGGCAGCTGGACCGCTGGCGCCACTACCTGAGCGACAACCCGCGGCGCCTGCTGCTGAAGCGCGAACACCCCGACCTGTTCCGTGTGCGGTTCGGCCTGACCGTGGCAGGCCATACGATGGCAGCCATCGGCAACCGCTTCCTGCTGGACTATCCTGAGAAACTGCAGGTGCAGTGCTCACGAAGGCTGAGCGCCGAACAGGTGGAGCAGCAGAAGCAGCACTGTCTGGCCGAGGCTCGCCGCGGCGTGGTGCTGGTGTCGCCTTCCATCTCCACCGGCGAGAAAGCCATCATGCGGGCGGCCCTCGACGCCGGCCTGCCGCTTATCTTTCTGGAGAAGGACGGCTTCACCAGCTATACCAAACCCGGCGGACAGTTCTTCAATGCTTGTGCGTCAGGCCGTCTGCTCATCCTGGCGCCCTGGGAGCACCACAACCGACGTTCGACCATCACCCGCCCAGAATGTCTGGCCCTAAACGAGATGGCCAAACACCTATGCGAAAACGAATAAAACGAGGGGGCACCCAGGCTTTTCAATCGCCTGGGTGCCCCCTCTCCTTGTTACTGATATGTTACTGATTACTTCACCAGCTGCTTCTTGCCACCAATGATGTAGAGACCCTTCGTGGGCTGGGCCACACGGCGTCCCTGCAGGTCAAAGATGGTATCGGCATTTGCCGACTGACTGACGCTCACGATGCCGCTGGTCTTGCCGTTGACAGAGATAAGATGGCCGTTGGTCAGTTCAGGCGTCGTCACATCGTTCTTCACAAACTTCTGCAGCTTACCCTCAATGACAACCTCGTCGCCCTCCTCAATGCTCGAGATGGTCTCCTCGGTGAACTGCATGTTGTCGAAGTTCTTGGCGCGGAAGACAGTCAGCACGGGGCTGCCGCCAACCTGGTCGGCGATGTCCATGTTCACGTTGCCATAGAGCGAGCCATCATCTCTGCGCTGGAAGTCAGGATCCGTCACGATGAAGCCCTTCACCTGATACACCTCGTTAGTGGTCATACCGTCCTCCAGACCATTGATAATCTCCAGGGCCCGTGCCACGCTGATCTGCTGCACCTCAGGCGTGCTGCCCTTAGTGATGCTGAGCACGGTGACGTCGACCAGCTCGATGGTGCCGTTATAGTCCTTGCGGGGACCGTATACCTCGACCACGTCGCCCACCTCGATGCCGAGGCTGGAGAAGTTTTTCGTGTTGCCCTGAGCGTCGAGCGTGCCAAAGATGAACACCTCGCCCGTCTCATCCTTCAGCATCCAGTTGCCGTAGAGGGTATTCTTAATCTCCGTGCAGGTGCCCTTGATATGGTACACCGTGCCGTCAGTGCCTGCAAGCACCTGTGCGCAGGTGGTCAGCTCAGGCACTTCGCCGGGATTCGGGTCGTCAGGTTTCTGCTCAGCTTCACCGTTGATGGTAATCTTACTGATCTGCGTATTACCGCCGATGTTGATAGTCAGCTCGCGGGTATTGCCCGTCCAAGTGACCGATGTGACGGCAGAGTTATCGAGCGAGCCCACCGAAGCGCTGTTGCCTTCATTCCATTTAGCAACAGAAGCGTTGGCGGCCAAGGTGAAGACCACAGTCTTGATGTCCTCGGTGCCGGCAATGGTCATGCTGCCGCCATACATGCGCAACTTCGGCGACTTGCTCCAGATGCGGTTCGGCGTCTTCTGACCCTCGACACCTGCCGAAACAGTGATGCTGAAGTTGCCCACCTTGGCCGTCTTGGCCTCGGTGAAGTCACCATCCGACAACTCATTACTCGACTCACCGGCCAGTCCGAACAGTTCCTTGCCGTTTGCATCGAAATCGAACACCGTCTGAGCAAACGTGTTTGCTGTCAGCATCATCAGCATGCTGAGCAGCGAAAAGCGTAAAGTTTTTTTCATAATGCTTTATTTTTTTTGATTAGTTAGTTGATTCTTACACGCTGCAAAATTACTCATAAAATTCGGTTTGACAAAGCATCCGGCCAAAAAATTTGCGCCGCCACCCACAAAGTCACCACCAAAGATGGTTCTGCCGTGCACCAACAGAGGGACACCAGCGGCACGGCCGACTGAAATTCTGGCCGAAATCGGATATATTCCGGCCGAAATCCGATTGATTTCGGCCAAAATTCCAATGAGCCGTCAGGACGTCGGTATACAAATAATGATATTTTTCGGGTTGAAATTTGGCATTTTCCCATTTTTACGCTACCTTTGCAGGTTGAAAACTTTGCAAAACAATAAGAACAAACAATAAAGTATGGAATACAACTTCAGAGAGATTGAGAAGAAGTGGCAGAAGCGATGGGTGGACAACGGCACCTACCGCGTGGTGGAAGACGAACACAAGAAGAAGTTCTACGTGCTCAACATGTTCCCCTATCCCAGCGGAGCAGGCCTTCACGTGGGCCACCCCTTAGGCTACATCGCCAGCGACATCTATGCCCGATATAAGCGCCAGAAGGGCTTCAACGTGCTCAACCCCATGGGCTACGACGCCTACGGACTGCCTGCCGAGCAGTATGCCATACAGACCGGACAGCACCCCGCCATCACCACCGAGCAGAACATCAAGCGCTACCGCGAGCAGCTCGACAAGATAGGCTTCTCGTTCGACTGGGACCGCGAGGTGCGCACCTGCGACCCGAAATACTACCACTGGACGCAGTGGGCCTTCATCCGCATGTTTAAGAGCTACTTCTCGCTCTCGTCGCAGAAGGCTCAGCCCACCATCAAGCTCATCGAGCACTTCGAGCTGATGGGTTCTGAAAACTGCGGCGCCCTGGGCACCGAGGAGCTCCACTTCACCGCCAACGACTGGGCCTCGTTCTCTGAACAGAAGAAGCAGGAGGTGCTGATGAACTACCGCATTGCCTATCTGGCCGACACGATGGTGAACTGGTGCCCTGCCCTGGGCACGGTGCTGGCCAACGACGAGGTGGTGAACGGTGTCTCCGTGCGCGGCGGCTACCCTGTGGAGCAGAAGAAGATGCGCCAGTGGTGCCTGCGCGTGTCAGCCTACGCCCAGCGCCTGCTCGACGGTCTCGGCGAGATTGAGTGGAGCGACTCGCTGAAGGAAGCCCAGCGCAACTGGATAGGAAGGAGCGAAGGTACGGAGATGGTATTCAGGGTAGCCCCCGGCGCAGACGGCGTAGCTCCTGCCATCGACGGCTTCACCATCTTCACCACCCGTGCCGACACCATCTTCGGCGTCACCTTCATGGTGCTCGCCCCTGAGAGTGAGTTGGTCGACCAGCTCACCACCCCCGGGCAGCGCGCCGCCGTCGACGAATACCTGGCTTACGTGAAGAAGCGCACCGAGCGCGAGCGCCAGTTGGACCACTCCGTCACCGGCGTCTTCTCAGGCAGCTACGCCATCAACCCCTTCACGGGCGAGAAGCTGCCCATCTGGATATCTGAATACGTGCTGGCCGGCTACGGCACGGGCGCCATCATGGCCGTGCCTGCCCACGACTCGCGCGACTACGCCTTTGCCAAGCATTTCGGTCTGCCCATCGTGCCCCTTATCGAGGGTGCCGACGTGTCAGAGGAGAGCTTCGACGCCAAGGAAGGCATCGTCATGAACTCGCCCGTGGCCGGCAAAGAGGCCATCGACGGCTTCTCCCTCAACGGTCTCACCGTGAAGGAGGCCATCGCCGCCACAAAGAAATTTGTCACCGAGAAGGGTCTTGGCCGCGTGAAGGTGAACTACCGCCTGCGCGACGCCATCTTCTCGCGCCAGCGCTACTGGGGCGAGCCCTTCCCCGTCTACTACAAAAACGGCATGCCCTACACCATTCCGAAGGAGTGCCTGCCCCTGGAGCTCCCCGAGATTGACGAGTATAAGCCCACCGAGACCGGCGAGCCGCCCCTGGGCCGCGCCAAGATGTGGGCATGGGACACGAAGACCGACAGCGTGGTCGACCGTTCAGCAATTGACCACAAGAGCGTCTTCCCCCTCGAGCTGAACACCATGCCCGGCTTTGCAGGCTCTTCAGCCTACTACCTGCGCTATATGGACCCGCACAACGACCGCGCCCTCTGCGGCCGCGATGCCAACGAATACTGGCGCAACGTCGACCTCTACGTGGGTGGTTCTGAGCATGCCACCGGCCACCTCATCTACTCACGCTTCTGGAACAAGTTCCTCTACGACTCAGGCTACACCTGCGAGAACGAGCCCTTCAAGAAGCTCATCAACCAAGGCATGATTCAGGGCCGAAGCAACTTTGTATACAGAGTGGCTTCCAGCAACCCCTCAGAGGGGGAGGAGAACGCTGCTCCCACCTTCGTCAGCGCCGGTCTGAAAGACCAGTATGAGGTGACACCTATCCACGTCGACGTGAACATCGTGCAGAACGACGTGCTCGACCTGGAGGCCTTCCGGCACTGGCGCCCTGAGTACAAAGACGCCCAGTTCATCCTCGAAGACGGCAAATACATCTGCGGATGGGCCGTGGAGAAAATGTCGAAATCGATGTACAACGTGGTCAACCCCGACATGGTGGTCGAGAAGTACGGCGCCGACACGCTGCGCCTCTACGAGATGTTCCTCGGCCCCGTGGAGCAGTCGAAGCCCTGGGACACCAACGGCATCGACGGCTGCCACCGCTTCCTGAAGAAGTTCTGGAACCTCTGCTCCGCCGGTGCCGACTCAGCCGACACACACGCTACGGCCGAGGAGCTGAAGGCCCTGCATAAGCTCATCAAGAAGGTGACGCAAGACATCGAGCAGTTCTCTTACAACACCGCCATCTCGGCCTTCATGATTGCCGTCAGCGAGTTGCAGCAGCTGAAGTGCCGCAACAAGGAGGTGATGCAGACGCTCGTTGTGCTCATTGCGCCCTTCGCACCCCACATCGCCGAGGAGCTCTGGGAGATGCTCGGCGGCACAGGCAGCGTCTGCGACACCCAGTGGCCTGAGTGGAACGAAGAGTATCTGGTGGAGAACCAGATGAAGATGGGCGTAGCCTTCAACGGCAAGGCCCGCTTCGAGCTGCAGTTCCATGCCGACGCCCAAAACGACGTCATCGAGCAGACCGTGCGCCACGACGAGCGCACCGCCCGCTACACCGAGGGCAAACAAATTGTGAAGGTGATCATCGTGAAAGGCCGCATGATAAATATAGTGTGCAAATAATCTCCCCTATCAAACCTATCAAAACCTACCAAACCTATAGCTATGCAAACATTGAACATCAACCTGAGCCGTGAGCTGCTGAAGAACGAGATTAAGGACTATGCCGGCATCACCCTCGGCCTGCTGCTCTACACCTTTGCCTTCACCTTCTTCCTCATGCCCTACGAGATTGTGACAGGCGGCGTGGCCGGTATGGCCGCCATCATCGAGTATGCCACGAAATTCCCCGTGCAGTACACCGTGGTCATCATCAACGCCGTGCTGCTCATCGCCGGACTGAAGATTCTGGGCTTCAAGTTCCTCATGAAGACCATCTATGCCATCTTCGGCATGTCGCTCTTCCTCGGCATGTGGAAAGAGTTCGTGCCCCGCGATGCCGCCGGCGAAATGATTAAGACGCTGGGCGAGGGCCAGGACTTCCTCTCGCTCGTGCTGGGCTGCTCGCTGACGGGCATGGGCCTGGGCTTCGTTTTCGTCAACAACGGCTCTACGGGCGGCAGCGACATCATTGCCGCCTCGGTGAACAAATACTACAACATGTCCATCGGGTCGGTGCTCATCGTGCTCGACTTCTTCGTCATCGGCTCGTGTGTGCTCTTCCCGCAGTTTGGCGAGATGCACCACCGCGTGCAGATGGTGGTGATGGGCCTGGTGGCCATGTACATCGAGAACTTCATGCTCGACTACACCTACAACAAGCGCCGCTCCAGCGTGCAGTTCCTCATCTTCTCCGACAAGTGGAAGGAGATTGCCGACGCCATGGGCACACAGCTCAACCTGGGCGTCACCATCCTCGACGCCCACGGCTGGTATTCGGGCAATGAGCGCAAGGTGCTCTGCGTGCTGGCTCATAAAAACGAGAGCGCCAGCATCTTCCGCCTCATCAAGTTGCTCGACCCGAAAGCCTTCGTCTCGCAGAGTGCCGTCATCGGTGTCTTCGGCGAGGGCTTCGACCAAATCAAGGTAGGCGTGCAGGTAAACAATAAAAAGAAGGAGCAGAAGGAATGAAAATAGTCTTTGCCACCAACAACCAGCATAAACTCGAGGAGATACGCCACATACTGGGCAGCAGCATCGAGGTGCTCTCGCTCAGCGACATAGGCTGCCACACCGACATCCCTGAGAACGGACTGACACTCGAGGCCAACGCCCTTGAGAAGGCCCGCTACGTCTTCGACCACTACCACCTGAGCTGCTTCGCCGACGACACAGGGCTCGAGGTCGATGCTCTCGGCGGCGCTCCGGGCATCTACAGTGCCCGCTATGCCGCCATGGAGGGCAAAGGCAAGGCGGTCCTCTCGCACGACAGCGAGGCCAACATGGCACGCCTGCTGCGTGAATTAGGAGAAAATAACAATCGCAGGGCACGATTTCGCACCGTCATCGCGTTAATAATAAAGCGCGATGACCATACCGACAGCGGCGAAGAGCATCTCTTCGAAGGCATCGTCGATGGTGAGATTACCCGCCAGCGCAGCGGAAGCGAAGGCTTCGGCTACGACCCCATCTTCCGGCCCGACGGCTACGACCAGACTTTCGCGCAGCTTGGACCCGACATCAAAGACCGCATCAGCCACCGCGCACGCGCCACACAGAAGCTGGCCCACTTCCTGCTGAGCAGCCAGTGAGCCTGACGTGCGGCAGATAAGCAAGAGCCTGACAACGCAAGAGAACATATATACAAACAAAAACATAGACTCTATGAAACAAGCCATAAACCGACGCCAGACACGGCGGCTGCTCACGCTCCTCGCAGCCTGCCACTTCGCGCTTATCACCGCCATCGCACAGGTGGGCAGCTGGAGAGCCTACATGTCGTACTATGAGCCACAGGATATCGTCAAGGCCGGCGACATGCTCTTCGTCAGAGCCTCCAACGGACTATATTCCTATAATCTCAACGACCACAGCATCAGCACCTACGACAAGGTTCGGCAGCTGAACGACAGCTACGTCACCCACATTGCATGGAACACGAAGGTGGGCCGTCTCTTGACCGTCTACCAGAACTCAAACCTCGACATCATCGATGCCGGTGGCAACGTGGTCAACCTCAGCGCCCTCTACTCAAAGTCGATGACGCAAGACAAGACGGTGAACAACATCTACATGAGCGACCAGTATGCCTATCTGGGCACCGGCTTCGGCGTGGTGAAGGTCAACATGCAGCGGGCCGAGGTGACCGAGTCGTACATACTCAATCACAACACCGTTGCCATAGCCATCGACAATGCGCAGATATACATCAAGGTGCGCGACTCATACCGCTTCGTCGACTACTCCACACCCGGCAGCAGCCTCGCGCCGGGCAACGTCGTCAGCGAGGTGGTCACCGAATACTCCAAAGACAAAGTGCCGCTGAAGAAGACCGTCGTCATCGAGGCCATCTATAAAGCCCCTATGAACTCTAATCTGCTCGACCAGCACAACTGGGAATACACCGAGACACGCCCCGCCGGCAACTTCAGCGAAGACCGCTCCGACTGGAACAACTACATCGACGTGGTGCGCACGCTCCAACCCGGCGGACCGAAGTACAACAACTTCGGTTTTATCAGACTGAAAAACCAACGCTTGTATACCTGCGGCGGCGGATGGACAACTACTAGCGACCTGGAAAGACCAGCCACCGTGCAAATATTCGACTATAAAAACAACGAGTGGCAAATTCTGCCTGATGACATGACTGGCGTGGCAGGCACCGACTCAAGAAACTGGAAGTTCATCGATATGGCTTCAGTTGACGTAAATCCGCTCGACAGCAAGCACGTTATTGCTACTGGCAGAACAGGCATGTATGAATACTACGACGGTCAGTTCGTGAAATACCATAACAAGGACAACAGCCTGCTGAAAAACTCTATTGCCTCAAGCAGCAACAAATACGTCATTGTGCTGGGCAGCGCTTTCGACAGTGAAGGAAACTTCTGGTGCCTCGTCAGCGAGACGCGTGGCGACAACCTGGTGGTCTACACTAAAGACGGCCAATGGATATCTCGAAGCAAAGACTTGCTCTACAGAGACAACGTCAGCCTGACGCATCTGCAGTCCATCTATTTTGACAGAAACGACAGAATGTGGTTTGTAAACAATCACTACAACAACCCGAGTATCTACTGCTACAATTACAAAACCGACGAGATTATCAACAGTTTCGCATCACTCGTCAACCAAGACGGAACGACCTACAGCGACTATGCCCCCTACTGCGTGGCCGAAGACCTCGACGGCAACATCTGGATAGGCACCAACCAAGGACCTTTCGTCGTCGATGCCGACCGCATCACCACGCCTGACACCTACGTCACTCAGGTGAAGGTGCCGCGCAACGACGGCACCAACTATGCCGACTATCTGATGGCGGGCGCCGTGACCAACTGCATCGTCGTCGACGGCGGCGGGCGCAAGTGGATGGGCACTAAGGGCAGCGGCGTCTACCTCATCAGTGCCGACAACATGACGCAGCTGCAGCACTTCACCAGCGAGAACAGCCCTCTGCTGAGCAACAACATCGAGTCGATGGCCATAAACAACGAGACGGGCGAGCTCTTCATCGGCACCGAAGGCGGTCTGTGCTCCTACATGACCGATGCCACCAGTGCAGCCGTAGAGATGGTGAAAGACAACGTCTACGCCTATCCTAACCCTGTGGTGCGCGGCTACGACGGACTCATCACCGTGGTGGGCCTCTCGCTCAACGCCGACGTGAAGATACTCTCGGCCAGCGGCCAGCTTGTGGCTCAGGGCCGCAGCAACGGCGGCACGTTCACCTGGAACGGCCGCGACCGCAACGGTCGCCGAGTGGCCAGCGGCGTCTATATGGTGGCAGCTGCCACCAGCGAAGGTAACAAGGGAACGGTATGCAAGATAGCCATCATCAACTGAGCGGCCACGCCCTGCGTGTCGTCATGCTGCTGGCCGCCGTCTATCTGGTGGTGCTGCTGGCCGTGCTCTTCATCTTCGGCTACACACCCACCAACGATGGCGTGGGCTATCTGGAGTACGCACAGAAATGCCTGCAGCAAGGCCAGCCCTATCCCACGGCCCAGCTCTACAACGAGATACCGTTTGTGTGGAACGTGGGCATCATCAACCTCACCGAGCTCTCATTGTGGATAAGCGGCAGCATCATGCCGCTGCTCGTGCTGATGTGCGTCATGAAGGCTGCCACAGCTCTTTTCATGTCACTCATCGCCAGCCGCCTCATCCACCACAACGTGGCCATCCTGGCCATGATGCTCTACATCATCTACCCCAACAACTGGGGACAGAGCACCATGCTGTCGAGCGAGATACCTGTCAACTGTCTGCTCATGGCCGCCATGTGGCTGGCTCTCAGCAGCCACACAATACGCTCCATGTTTGCCAGCGGCCTGCTCATGGCCTTAGCCAACTGGTTCCGCCCCACAGCACCCATCTTCCTCGGTTCGCTGTTTCTCTACTTTCTCTTCTTCCATCGCCAGCGACTGGCCCTGCGCATGGGTTCCATGCTACTGGGCTACGGTCTCTTCGTGGGCGTGGTGGGCACCTCGTGCTATCTGCGCACGGGTCACTTCGTCTACCAGGCTCGCAGCTACTGGTTCTCGATGGTCGACGAGTGCTACGACGGCGCCCCCGTGGCACCCCACTGGGGCCAGCCCGTATGGCCCGAAGGCACGCCGCGCTACATAGAGAACCACGAGCAGATGGACTGTTTCGAATACGAAAAGATATGGAAACAGCGCAGCCTAGACTGGCTCCGCAGCCACAAGACCGACTATCTGAAGAAGGTGCCAGGTCGGCTCTACTACATGTATCAGTCAGACTACGACAACATGCCAGTTTTCCTGAGCAACAAGGCGCAGGCAGAAAACAACTACATCACCATTCCCTTCCACCATCTGCTCAGCGAAGCATCGTCGATGAATGGTGCCCAGTGGCTCTCGCTGTTCTGCCTACTGCTCTACGGCCTGCTGCTGCTGTTGGCCGCCATGGGCACAATCCGACTGGTGCGCGGCCGACAATGGCAACAGCTGTTTCTGCCGCTCTTCATCGTCGTGGGCGGGTCGCTGGCCTTAGTGCTCGTCATGCATGGCGAGACACGCTTCAAAGACCCCCTGATGCCCTTTATCTTCATCCTCGCCGCCTCAAATATCGTTTACTTACGCAAGAAGCAATGAAACAGCAGAAACGCGACTCCAACATGGAGCTCTATCGCATTGTGTGCATGCTCACCGTCGTTTTCTTCCACATCTTCGGCGTTGTCGATATATCCAACGCCAAGCTACCGGCTGAGCAATGCTCTATAGGCATGTTGCCTACGCAGTTGCTCATGTCGGCCACGTTTGTCTGCATCGACGTCTTCGTGCTGCTCTCAGGATGGTATGGCATCAAGCCAAGGACAGAGAAGGTAATATCCTTTGTCTTTCAGGTTCTCTTCTATTCCGTCATTTCCTACGCTCTCTTCCTTATCTTCTGCCCCGACGTAGCTTTTTCGCCGTCGTTCCTCGCTCATATCTTCCTGCTCGACGACTATTGGTTTGTGCCTGTCTATCTGCTGCTCTACCTCGTAGCTCCCATATTCAACCCTTTCATCAGCAACAGCAGCCACCGCCAGTTTAAGAGCGTACTCATCATTTTCATTCTCTTCCAGAGCATCTATGGCTGGCTGAACCCACGTGAGGCCGGCTGGCTGGAGGGCAGGTCGCCAGCCTCTTTTTTCTTGCTCTATCTGCTCGGAGGCTACGTCAGGCGTTTCCCTGTGCGCCTGAAGCAGCAACGCATAGCCGTACTGATGCTGCTCTATGCCGCCGCCATCACAGTGAATGCCCTGCTGGCCTATGCAGCAAAGACATGGGGCAGTCAGGGTATGACCGACCAAGTATACTGTTTCGGCTCACCCATCATCATCTTCGCCTCACTCTGCCTGCTGCTTGCCTTCAGCAGGCTCAAGCTGGGCTACAACCGCACCATCAACTTCGTGGCGCGCTCCAGCTTTGCCGTCTTTCTCATCCATTGCTTCCCGCTCTTCGTACAAAAAATATTCTGGCCCTACTTCGAGCATCTCTACGTCACCATGCCGGCAAGAGTATTCTTAGCCGCATCGTTGCTATTAGGCGTGGGCTTTTTCCTCTGTGCTGTGCTCATCGACCAGCTACGTCTCTTTAGCTACAAACAACTAACACGATGTTTCAGCAATGAATAAGAGCACTCATCGAATCGTATGGATAGACCAGCTGCGCGCCCTCTGCATACTGCTCATCCTGTGGTTTCACACCGAAATCTATTGCACGGGGGCAGACGTCGTGCCTTACGACCTCTATGTGGCCGATGCCCTCTGCACGTTTTATTTTCTCTCAGGCTATCTCTTCTATAATGGCCGCCCATTTTCACTCAAACGAAAAATGCAGTCAATCCTGCGCTCCATCGTCGTACCTTATTTCTTCTTCACCCTCCTGCTGTGCCTCCCCAAGGCACTGTTTCACGATATTTCACCCTATAGCCTGCTGCTTCAGATCGTCAAGGGCAACGGCTCTTGGTTCGTCAGCTCGCTCATTACGGCCGAGGTGGTGTTCTCGTGTGCATTATGGTTGAAGAAAGCGTGGGTTATCCACATGCTTGCCGCCATAGCACTCACAATTGCCATGTTATTAACAGGTACCGACCTCTCTGCCCACCACAACTACTGGAACTTCCACAACGCACTCATCGGCCTCGTTTTCATCTGCTTAGGCTATGAATACCACCGCCACGAAGAGCGTTTTCAGTTTCTCCACCGCACATCATCATTAATGATTTTATTATTTGTTTTCGTCATTATCAAAATATATATATTAAAAAGCGGCACCAGTCTGTTAATAGAACCCGTAGCTATCAGCAACTATGCCGTCTTTATGCTCAATATGCTGTGCACGCTGCCACTGGCCGTAGGGCTTGCGCAGCGTTTGCCCGCAGCGAGATGGCTGCAGTGGACAGGGCAGCGCACATTAGTGTACTACTTCTTTTGCGGAGCCATTCCGGCAGCCGTATCGATGTTTTTTACAATACCTGCAGGACAATATTATCTTATAGTAATTGCATTTATCATAGTTTATTTTATCACATCAGCCATTGTGTGGATATTCTATCGATATTTACCCTTCCTACTCCAATAATGACGACGTCATAATGACGTCTTTAAAATAATAAATGCAAAATAATTATAATTTTGAAACAAGAAGTACAATAAAACAACATTATTTTGTATCTTTGTAAAAGAAATGAACAAAACATTATTATCCCGGTGAGAAGATTCATAGTTTTTCTATATCTCATTTTAGTCTTTAACTTCTCTGACGCTCAGATAAGTATCGACAATCGCCAGGCAGCGTTTGACTCTCTGACGAATTCATTTTTAGTTACTATTCCAAGAAGCTGCTTTGGTAATGATATCGAGATGAAAATTGACACCGACGAAAATGTCAGCATGTGCTTTATTGACAACGATATGGTGGACAACAATATCTACAAATTTGAGCATATAGAAGCCGGAAAAAAATATCGTGTAAGACTGATTCACATCGATGGAAGCGTCACTTCCGCCAACCTCTATTTCACATTTCTGCCCATTATAAGACTAAAAGGCCACTTCGGCTACAATTACACCGAAGCAACTTTCAGCATCAGTTATCCTGACACACCTTACAGCGACTCACTGCCTGCGCACATCAAATGGCGTGGCGGTAGCACAAACCTGCCTAACAAACACAAGAGAAACTATAAGGTTAAATTTGACGAAGACCATAAGTTCTTCGGACTGAGAAATGACAATAAATGGCTGCTTGATGCCGGACAGTCTGACGTTTTCCGACTGCGTAACCACATCGCCACCGAGCTTTGGAATGACTTTGCTGCCAAACCGTATTATGCTGACATACAACCTAACGCCCGCTCAGGTGTCAGAGGGCAAGTGACAGAGATGTTCATCAACAACGAATATGTGGGCATCTATGTACTGACCGAGGTCTTAGACCGTAAACAGATGAAACTAAAAAAATACGAGCCGACCACACAGGCCATACATGGTTGTCTGTGGAAGGCACAAGGTTATGGCGCATCGACGATGTATAACGTCACAGAAAACTATGACAACCAAAGTCCTACATGGGATGCTTTTGAAATAAAATATCCAGAACTCGACGACATTGATACTATTGACTACAGCACACTCTACAACGCTATCAACTTTGTTGTCAACAGCAGCGACGACGATTTCGTAAACCATGTAGACGAATATTTCGATATGCCCGTCATGACTGACTACTACATTTTTCTCAATGTACTCAATGCCTTAGACAATCGCGGAAAAAACACCTACTGGGCCGTCTATGACAAGCAAACAGACAAGAAGGTGACGCTTGCCGTATGGGATCTCGACTGTACCGTAGGGCAGCGATGGGCAACAAAATATGACGAAAACTATGCGAAACCTGAACTTATACTTGGCGACGGCATCAATTTATTTGCCCGATTGATGCGATTGGAAGACTCGCAATTTGTAAAAGATGTATGTAAACGCTATACTCAACTGAATAAAAATATACTGTCAGCCGACAGTCTCAAAAATCGATATATTAAATACTATGACTTACTGACTGCTTCAGGCGCAGCCCAGCGTGAAACTTTAAAATGGAATTATGATGATGATATTGACAATGAAGAAATAAACTTCGACAAAGAGATAGACTACATCTGCCGCTGGATTGACACTCATATGGAGTGTCTTTCACTGCGCCTGCAATTTTTAGGCATCGACGACAATATGACACGCAATATTCATCAAAATGACAGTACCTGCTATAGCATAAGTGGCCAGAAGATGTCTTCCAGCCACTCTCTCAGAAAAGGTATTTATATTCGCGACGGACGCAAATATATTGTGCGTTAGCTCAGCGCCAGCATGCGCTCTATGGGCTTCACAGCGTCGCGGGCAATAGCTTCGTCCACCTCCACCGTAGGCCACTCGTGTTTCAGGCAGTTGTAAATCTTCAGCATCGTGTTCATCTTCATATACTGACACTCGTTGCAGTGGCAGCCCACCTGACCCTCGCTCATTTCTGGCGGCACGGGGTGGAACACCGTGTCAGGACAGCGACGCTGCATCTCGAAGAGGATGCCGGCCTCAGTAGCCACAATATACTCTTGCTCAGGATGCTCTACGGCATAATTCAAAAGAACGGCCGTAGAGCCCACAATATCGGCCACCCTTAATACTGGTCCTTTGCATTCGGGATGAGCCAACACAAGGGCCGCAGGATGCTCCTGCTTCAATCTGACGATAGCTTCCACCGAGAAACGCTCGTGAACATGGCAGCCACCCTGCCAGAGCAGCATCTGCCGTCCGGTAATCTGGTTGATATACGAGCCCAGGTTATAGTCAGGACCGAAGATAAGTTTCTCGTCCTGTGGAAAGCTGTCCACTATCTTCTTCGCATTGCCACTGGTCACCACAATGTCAGTCAGCGCCTTCACGGCCGCCGTGGTATTCACATAGCTCACCACTTTATAGCCAGGATGCTCTTCCTTGTATCTCTTCAAGTCATCAGCCTTGCACGAGTCGGCCAGCGAACAGCCGGCGTTGAGGTCGGGACAGAGCACCAGCTTGTCAGGCGACAGCAACTTACACGTCTCGGCCATGAAGTGCACGCCGCACATTACGATAATCTTCGCATCGGTCTCGGCAGCCTTGCGCGCCAAAGCCAGCGAGTCGCCGATGAAGTCGGCCACCTGCTGTATGTCGCCCGTGGTGTAATAATGGGCCAGGATGACGGCCTGTTTCTCATCACACATCCGACGAATTTCGGCTTTCAGGTCAGTACCTTCAGCCACGGGCTCGTCGATGAAGCCCTGTTGTTTCCACTCAGTTTTCAACATCACATTATCTTTTTATTTTCTTTTTTCTTTTTTAAAAAAACAGAAATGAGTATGATGATATGCCGTTGATAAGTTGATATCTTTTAGCTGTTTTTCTTGCTTAAACGGTTATCCACTTGAGGTTACGTGCAATCCACAGTATGTGTGAATTGTTTTCCGCTGAAAATCATTGTGATAACTATTTTATACACAATTCTGTTTTTCGGTGCAAAATTACAAAGTTTATATCTTTTTTCAGCATAAAACGGTGGAAAAATGCTTAAAAAAACATTGAAAACCCCGTAGAAATGCACTCCTACGAGTGGAGGGTTGTTTATTAACATAGTTATTAACACAGTTATCCACCGAGTTTTCCACAATTTTTTGTACCTTTGCAGCACACTTTCAGCATGGTGAGAAAGAAACGTAGCAATGAAGTGTAAAGTGATGAGAAAACTCAGAACAATAGAGATGAACCGCCTGACGGTGGAGGAGTATAAAGAGTCGGAGAAGCTGCCCTTGACGGTGGTGCTCGACGATGTGCGTTCGATGTACAATGTTGGCAGCGTGCTGCGCACGTCGGATGCCTTCCGTGTGGAGGCGGTGTATCTGTGTGGCATCACGGGCTGTCCGCCGCATGCCGAAATTCACAAGACGGCCCTTGGTGCTGAAGAGAGCGTGGCGTGGCGACACTACGACACGGCGCTGCAGGCGGTGCGCGAGCTGCAGGGTAGGGGAGTGACGGTGCTGAGTGTTGAGCAGGCCGAGGGCAGCACGATGCTGCCGGCGTTTGTGCCTGAGCGCGGTGGCAGCTATGCGGTGGTGCTGGGCAACGAGGTGAAGGGTGTGCATCAGGAAGTGATTGATGCGAGCGATGGCTGCTTAGAGATACCTCAGTTTGGCACCAAGCACTCGATGAACGTGTCGGTGACAGCCGGCATCGTCATCTATCATTTTGCAAAAAGTCTTCTGAATCTGTCATGATGGTTTAGCCCACGACACTGACCACTTTGTCGACGATGGTCTGTGGTGGGATGGTCGTCAGACAATGATAGTCGCCGTAGAGGCAGGGCTTCTGTCCGAAGATGCTGCATGGCCGGCAGTCGAGCGGCATGCCGATGGCATTGGCTTCGCTCTGCTGATAGCCCATGAAGCCGGCTATGGGATGCGTGGCACCCCATATACTTACCACGGGTGTGTCGGTAAGCGATGCCATGTGCATGTTGGCAGAGTCCATCGACACCATCACGTCGAGATGACTCATCAGTATGAGTTCCTGATACATTGTCTCTGTGTGCCATCCCACGTAGACGCAGCGGGGCCAGCGCTTCACCCACTGGGGAAACACCTCGTCTTCTTTTTTTCCGCGTCCGAAGAGGAAGATGCGCGATTTCGGATAATGTGCAGCCAGACTCTCAATGACTTTCTCCATCTTCTCCACTGGATATATCTTGCCTTGGTGGGCGGCAAAGGGGGCAATGCCTATCCACTGTTCCCACGTGCGCTTCACGCCGAAGATTGACGGCAGAAGATTCAGGTTGCCGCCCTCTTGGGGGAACAGTGATTTAAATGTGAGCTGATGAATGGGGAAGCCCAATCGCTCGAAGACGTTGGCATAGTTTTCAAAAGGTGAAGGCAGTTGCTTGAGCATCTTGTTTGATTTGCTCACCAGCCGCCGGCGGTCTTGTCGGTGCTTATCGATGTGCTCCACACGAAACTTGCCCAGGTTGAAGCGCATGCGCAGAAATTCCGACCTCAGCACCGAGTGAAGGTCGGCAATATGTGTGAACTGCTTTGCTACCAGACGGCGGTAGAGGGCGTTGAGGCCCTTTACGCCGTGATATTCGTCAGTAAGGTCGGCAGCCATGAAGTTCACGTTAGGAGCTAAATCCTCGAAGAAAGTACGCGCATACGGCCTTGAGAGCACCGTGATTCTCACTTGTGGATACTCCATGGCCAGCGAATAGACCACGGGTACCGTCATGGCGACGTCGCCAAGAGCTGAAAACCGTATGACAAGAATATGGTCGTGCTTCATTCTCTGGTATTTTACAGACTCCAGAATCTTTGGACTTCAGACTTTGGACTTCAGACTTCAGACTTTGGACTTTAGACTTCAGACTTTAGACTTTGGACTCTTTTTACTCCTTGGCCTTTCCTCCGTGAGCATAGAGCACGGGATTGGTCGACGGGTCGTTGTACATCTTCATCTGCCGGTAGACTTTCATGTATTTTCTGCCTTCGGCAATGTCTTCCAACAGCTGGTCGATGGCAGTTGAGAGGTCTACCTGCTGCTCCAGAAGCACGTCGAGCTTGGCACGGCATTTCTGCAGATGCTCTTCGCTGACGTCGGTGCGCTCCGTCTGCTCCTTCATGTGCCATATCTTCAGCGCCAGAATCGACAGGCGGTCTACTGCCCATGCGGGGCTCTCGGTGTTGAGCCGTGCATCGGGCAGGGGCTTCACCTCGCTATAGAGACGGCGGAAATAGGTGTCGATGTCTTCCACCAAGTCGGTGCGGTCCTGGTTGGAACGGTCTATGCGCCGCTTCATGGCCAGCGCATCGGCCGGGTCGATGTGCGGGTCGCGAATGATATCCTCCAGATGCCACTGCACCGTGTCGATCCAGCATTTCAGA
The DNA here is from genome assembly GCA_017934525.1 of Prevotella sp. Classification (GTDB taxonomy): domain Bacteria; phylum Bacteroidota; class Bacteroidia; order Bacteroidales; family Bacteroidaceae; genus Prevotella. The sequence goes on along the minus strand of JAGBJJ010000017.1, from coordinate 37,122 downwards.
TAGAGGCTGTAGTCAATCGATTCACGGTCGTAGGGGTTTCTGATGGGTGTATCTACATGGTCAGTGAGGTGATAGTCGCGTATCGCCTGCAGGAAAATGCGGTTTGCTTGTTCTGTAAAAGTCATTTTTCAGTATTATTAAAAGCTTTCAACATGCAAATGTATTAAAACTTTCTGAGACTACCAACCTTTTTCCGAAATTTTAAGAATTTCCATGTCTTTTTACTGGCTAATGGAGTGAATAAAGATAATATGCATTCTTTATCCGTACATGCAATGGCATTAAATTTTCTGGCAGTGCTTCATGCGTTGAACTGTCTTGTGGGAAAAGAAATAGCAGAAGTTTCTAAACTCCCCAACTCAGGCGCAACAAACTTTTTCGGCATTTCTGCCTTTTTCTGCAAAAAAAGTTGTAACTTTGCACGGATTCTGAGAAAAGAACATATTATTTTTTTTACTACCGAAAGAGAAAATGGCAGAAGAGAATCAGAATATCGAGGGGCAGCAATTGCCCAAATATGACGACGCTAATATTCGCACTCTGACTGGCACGGAGCATATCCGCCTGCGCCCGGGCATGTATATCGGGCGTCTGGGCGACGGCTCGCTGGCCGAGGACGGCATCTACGTGCTGCTGAAAGAGGTAATCGACAATTCTATCGATGAGTTTAAGATGAAGGCGGGCGACCGTATTGAGGTGACCGTCGACGAGCAGCTGCGTGTCTCGGTGCGCGACTACGGCCGCGGCATTCCGCAGGGCAAGATGATTGAGGCCGTGAGCGTGCTCAACACAGGCGGAAAATACGACTCGAAAGCTTTTAAGAAGTCTATCGGACTGAACGGCGTGGGTGTGAAGGCAGTCAACGCGCTGAGTGCCCACTTCGAGGTGGCCAGCTATCGCGACGGGCAGGTGCGACGGGCCAAGTTCGAGAAAGGCAAGCTCGTGGCTGACACCACCGAGCCCACACAAGACGAGAACGGCACCTACATCTACTTCGAACCCGACGACACGCTCTTCCTGCACTACCAGTTTCACGACGATATCGTGGAGACGATGCTGCGCAACTATACCTACCTGAACACAGGTCTGGCCATCATGTACAACGGCCGGCGCATCCTGTCGCGCCACGGACTGGAAGACCTGCTGAAAGACCGCATGAGCGCCGACGCCCTCTATCCCATCATCCACCTGCAGGGTGAGGACATCGAGATAGCCTTCACACATGCCAACCAGTATGGCGAGGAATACTACTCGTTCGTCAACGGCCAGCACACCACGCAGGGCGGCACTCACCAGAGCGCCTTCAAAGAGCACATCGCCAAGACCATCAAGGAGTTCTTCCAAAAGAACTTCGAGTACGGCGACATCCGCACGGGTCTCGTGGCTGCCATCGCGCTGAACGTGGAAGAGCCGATGTTCGAGAGCCAGACGAAGATTAAGCTGGGATCGCTCACCATGGCACCGGCCCCGGCGAAGGTTGACGCCGACCACCCCATGCCGCCATCAATCAACAAGTATGTGGGCGACTTCATCAAGCAGGAGGTAGACAACTATCTGCACAAGAACCCCGACACGGCCGAGGTGATGCTCGGCAAGATTCAGGAGAGCGAGCGCGAGCGCAAGGCTATGGCCGGCGTGACGAAACTGGCCCGCGAGCGGGCAAAGAAGGCCAACCTGCACAACCGCAAGCTGCGCGACTGCCGCATACACTTCAGCGACGTGAAGAACGACCGCAAGGAGGAGTCGTGCATCTTCATCACCGAGGGCGACTCGGCCAGCGGGTCAATCACGAAGAGCCGCGACGTGAATACGCAGGCTGTCTTCTCATTGAGAGGAAAGCCCCTCAACACGTTCGGACTGACGAAGAAGGTGGTCTACGAGAACGAGGAGTTCAACTTGCTGCAGGCGGCCCTTGACATCGAGGAGGGGCTCGACACGCTGCGTTATAATAAGGTGATTGTGGCCACCGATGCCGATGTCGACGGCATGCATATCCGACTGCTCATCATCACCTTCTTCCTGCAGTTCTTCCCCGAGCTCATCCGCAAGGGCCACGTCTATGTGCTGCAGACGCCGCTGTTCCGCGTGCGTAACCGCCGCACGAAGATTAAGAACAAGAGTGTGCTGGTGAAGGAGGATGAGCGGTTAGCCCAGATGAAATCGCCCATCAAGTCGGACTTCATCACCCGCTACTGCTATAGCGACGACGAGCGCCAGCAGGCCATCCACGACCTGGGGCCCGACCCTGAGATTACCCGCTTCAAGGGCCTCGGCGAGATTTCGCCCGAGGAGTTTGCCGGCTTCATCGGCGAAGACATACGCTTGGAGCAGGTGACGCTCCACAAGACCGACCAGGTGCAGAAACTGCTGGAATACTATATGGGCAAGAACACCATGGAGCGCCAGAACTTCATCATCGACAACCTGGTCATCGAGGAGGACCGGCCGGAGGAAGAAGAACTCATTGACTGAAAGCACGTAAGGCACCTCAAAGCAAGGTGCCTTCGTTGTCTTCTTCTGCATGTTTTGCAAAAAAAATACTATCTTTGCAGCAAGCTTTTCTAATCAACGAACCATAGACATGAACCAGCCCGAACTGCATTTCTACGATATAGGCCCTGGCGTGACGGCTTTCAGCTCCACCCGCCACGGGGGCTGCAGCACTGGCAGCTATGCCGAGTTTAACATCAATCGCTACTGCGGCGACGACGATGAGCATATTGCCCGCAACCGCGAGGCGCTGTGCCTGCAGTTGGGCATTGGCGACGACCGTCTCATCATGCCCCATCAGGTGCATCAGACGGTTGTGACCTGCATCGACGAAGACTTCATGGCGCTGTCGGCAGAGACCCGTCAGCAGCAGCTCGAGGGCGTCGACGCCCTCTGCACCAGTCTGACCGGCGTGTGCATCGGCGTGAGCACTGCCGATTGCATCCCCATTCTGCTCTACGATTCGGAGCATCGCGCCGCCGCTGCCGTGCATGCCGGATGGCGGGGCACCGTGGGGCGCATCGCCCAAAAGGCGGTAGAGACTATGGTAAGGCAGTATGCTTCGCGCCCTGAGGCGCTGACGGCAGTGATAGGGCCAGGCATCAGTTTAGAGAGTTTCGAGGTGGGGCAGGAGGTCTACGATGCCTTTGCGGCGGCAGGCTTCAGCATGGAGCCTATCAGCCGGCGTTTTCCCGTGGCCGGCAATGGCGACCAGGAGAAGTGGCACATCAACCTGCCCCGCTGCAACCGTGAGCAGCTGCAAGAGTCTGGAGTGAGCGAGCGCAACATCCTGGCGACGGGTATCTGCACGTTCCGTCAGCATGCCGATTTCTTCTCTGCCCGCCGTCTCACCATCCATTCAGGCCGCATCTTCACAGGCATCATTCTCCGGAAATAATGTGATTTGATTTCCCCACAGAGATAAAGCTTGCCTGGAGCATGGCGCTGACAGGTGTGCCGCTTGACGTCATTGCCCACACAGGCCATGCTATTGTGCCAGTGAGAACACAAAGCGGTGGTCTTCCAGCTGCCATTGGGCCAGGCCGTAGCGGCAGAGACGGGCCAGCAGCGTCACCACCTTAGGTCGCGGCAGCCGGGCACGGCGCACGATGACGTTCAGCGGCAGCTGTCCGGCATCAGCCATCGCGGCCATCAGCTGACGCTCAGCGTCGCCGTAGGAAAAAGCTTGTCCGCGGGCCTGCTGCTCCTGTCGCCAGATGCTCAGGTGTACGGGCGATGCCACGATGTTCTCGTCGGCTATGCGAATATAAGCCCGTGCCTGTCCCTCCTCGTCGAGAGCGCTGACGGGCCGCCGTTCCGACCGTGGCACGGTGCATACCACAATGGTACGTCCCTCGGCATGATAAGTGTCGAACTTGATGCTGGCTTGCGGCCGGCAGTAGCGCCATGCCGCCTGGTGCATCATGAAGATTTCCTCCTCCGACCGCACACCTGAGAGGTGCCCGTCGTCGCGCACGCCGATGAGCAGCCGTCCGCCGTCGGTATTAGCAAAGGCCGAGACAGAGCGTGCCAGCTTCACAGCGTCCTGAACCCTATACTTAAAGTCCTGCTGCTGGTGTTCGCCCTCACGTATGAGGCTGAGAAGATATTTGCGGTCGTCCATAACAGTCGGCAAAGTTACGAAAAAACAAGGAAGAAAAAAACGAAAATGAAGAAATAAGTAACTAATCGTACTTATCTTATATGAATATTTTCTGCTTAACGATAATATCGTGATAATCTCCTAAAAAAACATCCTCGGCGAGCTCATGCCTTCCTGCCCCTCATGATGACATAGATAATCACGGGAGCACCCATCAGCGGAGTGACGGCACCAAGCGGAATGACGCCGCTCTCGCCGGGCAAAAAGCAGATGGCGTTGCACACAAGGGCTATCACCGAACCGCAGAGCAACGTGGCGGGCAGCAGCAGCCGGTGGTTGTCGGTACGGAAGATGAGGCGCGCTATGTGGGGCACGGCCAGACCTATGAAGCTCACGGGGCCGCAGAAGGCGGTGGTGATGGCCGTGAGCAGACCGGTGGCGGCCAGCAGCAGGTTGCGGGTGCGACGGATATTGACGCCCAGGTTCTCGGCATAGCGGTCGCCGAGCATTAGGGCGTTGAGGGGCTTGATGAGCATCATGGCTGCTGCCATGCCTAAGAGGGTGGCCGAGGCGAAGACGGGCATGTGCTTCATCGTGACGCCGCCGAAGGAACCCATGCCCCACACCATATATGACTTCACGCCCTCGTCGGTGGCGAAGAAGTTGAGCAGCGTGATGGCCGACGAGGCCAGATAGCCTATCATGATGCCTATGATGAGCAACATGACATTGTTTTTCACGATGGTGGAGAACGAGAAAATGACGGCCGTGACGGTCATGGCACCTATGAATGCCGCCGCGATGACGGCCACGAAGCCGCCCACCTGCAGCGAGCCCAGCGACAGCGAACCACCCAGCAGCAGCATCGTCAGTGCCACGCCCAGACCGGCACCGCTGGAGATGCCGAAGATGGAGGGGTCGGCCAGCGGGTTGCGGAAGGCCGTCTGCAGCATCAGGCCGCTGGTAGACAGCGCTCCGCCGCAGAGCACGGCCGTGATGGCCTGCGGCAGACGGCTCTCGATGACGATGTAGCGCCACGAGGGTTTGACGCCGTCGGTCTGCCCCAAGAGAATGTTGACAACGTCAGACGCCGGTATGCGGATGCTGCCCTCAAACAGGTTGAGCATAAACAGCACCATTATCACTACGACAAGCAATATAATCTTCAGCTTCATTGAAAACCTTTTTTCATTTCCATTTCTGATTTCTCATTTCGAAATCTTATGGTAATAGCGCAGTGCCTGCATCGGCGTGCCGGGATGCAGGATGGCAATGAAGTCGCGCAGAAGCAGGTCGGGACGGAAGGGCGTCTCTTCGTAGAACATCGATGTGGCGACGTTACAGGCGTAGACATTTCCATCGCGCACAGGGCGCAGCTCTTTGTAGCCCGGCTGCTCGGCAAGCAGTTGTGCGAGGGTCAGCGGCTGTGGCGCATCGTAGCGCAGCAGCCAGACGTCGGCCTCGCCAGCCTGTTCGAACACGGTCTCGAAGGGCATTGAGAGCGAACCGCTGTGATTGTCATCGGCCCACGGATAGCGGCAGCAGGCATCCTGCAGCATGCAGCCGATGGTGCTGCGCCCGCCTGGAACATACCAGACGGAGCCCGTCTGCTTATCGACCAGCACCGAGAGGCGTTCGCTGGTAGCTTTGGCCTGTTCGCAGAGTGCATGGTAGCAGCTGTCTACCACGTTAAACAGCGAGTCAGCCTGTTGCTCGCGGCCGTAGAGCATGCCGTAGAAGCGCATCCACTCGGCACGTGCCAGCGGCGAGGCCTCCATGTATTCGGCACACTCGATGAGCGGGATGTCTACCTCCTCAAGGCGCCCGTAGCCGCCGCTGTTTTCAAAGGGCGACAGCAGGATAGCGTCGGCCTCGGCGTCGATAATCTTCTCCACCACCGGGCTCATGCCGTCGCCGCAGTCTACGAGTCGTCCCTCACTGACGCCCTGCTGCACGAAGGGCAGCTTCATGTATTTCAGGTCGGCCACGCCGGCAATGCCCTCTGTGGCCTGCAGCTCGCCAACGAGGGCGGCATGCACGCTGGTGAAGATGATGCTGCGGCTGAGCGGTGTGCGCACCAGAGTGCCCTCAGGCAGTGGTTCAGGCAGTGCGTCGCCGGCAGCCACGAGCACATAGCGGTGGAGTGTCTTGCCGGGCTTCCAGGGATTGTCGATGCTGACCACACGGCAGTCGGGCCGCTGCTCCACATGGATGAGTCTGGCATAACGGAAGACGACGGTGTCGCCCGCCGCCGTGGAGGCCGTCTGCCGGCCGTTTCCACAGGCGACGAGCAACATCGTCGTCAATATCAGAATCAGTGTCTGTTTCATCGATTACTTAATGAACTTGCGCACCTGTCCGTCGGTCGTGCGGATGATACCGATGCCCTTGGCGCTGCTGTTCAGCTGGCGGCCGCCGAGGTCGTAGATACCATTATACGTAGCGTTTTGTTCGTTCTGCACGGTCGAGATGCCCGTGGTCACGTTCTTCTCGGGCAGCACCTCGGTGCCCTCGGCGCCGAAGTTGTCGAAGCAGAAGTAGGTGGGCGTCTTGATGTTGTAGCCATCGCCGTCGCTGCTGCTCACGTCGAATCTCAGTTTCGACACCTTGCCCAGCGAGCTAAGGTCTACGTAGCGCCAGTCGTCGATGATGTAGGCATTGTCGGCCGAGCGCAGGTCAGCCAGATAGTAGTCCTTGGTGCCCGTAGCGTTGTCGTCGGCATCATAGCCGGTGATGGTGAGCAGATACCAGTCGCCCAGCTCAAACTTCTTGGCGTAGCCGTCGCCCTGCGTGAGCGAGCTGTAGGTGTAGGCTGAGTTGGTCACGTAGAAGCCGGGCACCACGGCACCGCCATCGGCGAGCACATAGGCATAGCAGGGGCCGTTGAAGGCTGCGGCATAGGCCACGCCGTAGTTGTTCGAGCCGTCGTAGCCGCCGCCCACGACGTTCTTCCACTGGTCGGCCAGCGAGGCATACGTGTTGTCGGTCTCGTTGGCATAGCCGAACCAGTACCAGTAGTTGTAGTCGCTCATGCAGCCCGTGGCAAACTCGTAGTCGCCGCTGCGGAAGGAGGTGCGCTCGTCGTCATCCTCGGTAGAGACGCTCATGTGGCCCTCCTCGCCAATCTCTATGTCTTCGAAGGTGGCCACGGCAGGAGCAGCCGTGGGAGCCTCGCCGTTGAAGTCGTCGATGCAGAAATACATGGGTGTGGTGAGCCCCCAGTCGCCCATCTTCGACCCGCTCATGGCGAAGGTGATGCGGCTCACCTTGCCCAGGGCCGAGAGGTCTACCCAGGTCCAGTCTTTCAGATAGTAGTGGTCGGCCTCGTTCTCCGAGGTATAGTCGGCCAGCATCACCTCCACGGTCTTCTCCGAGTCGGGAGCGTCGGTGCGTCCGGTAATGGTCAGCTTCAGGTAGTCGCCCTTCTCAAAAGCGCCGTTGTAGCCGTCGCCTTCGAGGATAGCCTTCACCACCCAGGCGCTGTTGGCTACATACATGCCGCTCACTTCCTCGCCGCTGGTGACGCTCTCGATGGGCATGGCCGGCATCATTGAGCCTGCATCGTAGAAAACGGCATAGTTCTTCGAACCGTTCACGCCGTGGCCCACGCAGCTGTTAAACTGGTCGGGAGTGGTCTTGGTGAAGGTAGTCTGCGTTCGGGCTGAGATGGCAAAGCCGCACCAGAAGTCCCAGTCGGCCTTGTAGTAGTTGCTGAACACGAAGTTGCCACTCATGAAGAGGCCCTCTTCCTCCTCCTCGTCGAAGAAGTTGTTCTGATAGTTGTCGGCATTGAGCGCGAGGTTACCCTCCATGGTCTCCACGTTCTCGAAGTCAACGACCTGTGCCTGTGCGCCGATGGTCAGGCACAGGGCAACGATTGAGTAAAACATTTTTTTCATACGCTTACTATTGTTTATTTGTTGATGATAAGTTTCTTTCCGTTTTTGATGTAGAGGCCGCGGCTGGGCATGGCGTTCAGCCGGCGGCCCAGCAGGTCGGTCAGCACCGAAGCCTGTTGTGCTGGCAGCGCCAAGGTCTTCACCGAAGCAGCCTGCTGCAGCGACAGGTCGAGGTGCAGGTCCTCGGCACCCACAATCTCCGAGCTGGTCTCACCGATAGTGCCGCATACCTGGTTGATGGCCGTGTAGCACTTCACGAAGTCGATGTGCGTCAGACTGACACTGCGCCCCTCGCTGTCTACAGCCCAGCCAATGTCCATCGAGCAACCTTCGGCATCGTCGTTGGGCAGGTTGTCGGCATAGCCGTAGCTGAAGGCGTTGAGCAGGTATTTCTTGCCCGCGAGTTCGGCATTGTCAGGCAGTCGGCAGCCGCTGAATGTCAGCCGTCCCTCGTCAGCGAGCCACAGTGGGAAGTACTCCTGCTGGTGAAACGAGTTGCGGGGCACGGTGCCCGTCTGTCCCTGGTTGTCGGTCCAGGCCACATCCTTCAGTGCGTCGTAGCTGTAGGTGAGCTCATAGCCATGCACGGTCAGCGCATTGTCGTATTCGCTGCCGCGCAGTTCATACCACTCGTCGTCAGGCTGGCCGTTGGCATTGCGGTCGATGCTGACCATGACGATGGCGGGTTCGGCGGCATAGTCGAAGGCATTGCCCCATACGGCGAAGTCGCGCTGTCCTTCGATGTTGGCCACGGGGTGGTCGAAGTGGAACACGATGTAGCCGCCCCAGGCGCCGAGGGTCACCATCTGGCGTGCGTTGTTAGCCAGCCGCGCGGTGCATTTCGCGGCCATCGTCTCAGGTGTGTCGTCGGCAGTGGCCTCGGGCAGTGTGTTTACAAACTGCCCCGGTGCCGGCCGGTATTCATCCACGGCCTGTATGTAGGGGGTCTGTGCCCACAGGCTTCCCCAGACTGAGGCGAGCAGTAAAAGCGCTTGTTTTCTCATTGTTTTATTATGGTGTTATTTCGTTATGACGTTATTTCATCAGGAAGGCTCCGTGGCCTGGGACGTCGCCAGTCGAGGTGCGCCAGCGGAAGTGGCCGTCGCGGTCGAAGCATAGCAGCCAGCCAGACGATACGTAGTTGGTGGCGTCCATCACGTAGATGTGGCCCGTCAGGGGGTGAACCATCAGTCCATAGGGTGTCTCCAGCTCATAGTCGGCGCTGGGTTTCAGCAGCTGCGGGTTCACGATGCGGTGCGTGCGTATGTCAATGAGGCCGAAGTGGGGTTTGGTTTGCCAGTCGGTGCCGGTAGTGGTGCCCATGTAGCATAGCGAGTCGCCCAGCAGGGCCATGTCGCTCACGGTCACATCGATGGAGTCGGTCAGGGCGTCGCCCTCGATGACGTAGAGGCGCGAGGGCCATTGTTCATCGTCGTCGATGCCACGGCTGGCCACCCACAGCTGACCGTAGCGGTCGGCGCGGATGCGAAACAGGTTGGGTGCCACATTGATAGTGCCCACAACGGTGAACGAGCGTAGGTCGACCACCGTCACGGTGGAGTCGTAGCCACGCCCCATGCCGCCTTTGTAGCCGCCGCTGTTGGCCACATAGAGGCGCCCGTTGCTGACGCAGAGCTCGTCGGGCTGATAGCCCACATCGACGCGTCCGACGACGCTGAGCGATGCCGTGTCGACCTTATAGACCGACCCTAAGCGGTCCCATTCGCGGAGCCCGCCGCCCACATAGCTGCTGACGTAGGCATGGGCGCCGTCGAAGCAGACGTAGCGGCAGTTGGGAATGTCGACGTGTCCGCGGCTGACGGCAGTGCGTGCATCACACACCTCCACCTTGTTCGAACAGTTGATGACGAGCCAGAGGCTGCCGCCATAAATCTTTACATCGTTGCCCACATCGCCCAGCTGCATCACCTGATTGGGATTGCGCGACGGGAAGATGTTCTTATGATAGATGCCCGACGTGAGGTCGAGATAGTCGAGTGTCGCCTTGTTAGCGCCCATGTTACCCTCGCAGAGCACGTAGAGCCCGCTCACGTCGGTGTCGATGGCCATGCCTGTCTCGCTGACTGTCGGCGAGATGACGTCATCGTCGGTGCGACAGGACGAGAGGGAAGAGCATAAGACTGAAAGAATAAGAAAACAGAAAAGGGCCCGCGCCTTGCGCATGCGCAGTGCTCTCCCGCTGGGCATCTCAGCATCAGCATATGATATAGTCGTTGTATTCATTGTTTTGTGTCTCCTATATTCTCGCCTCCACGCTGATGGCGGCATTGCGGCCGGGCATGGGATAGTTGGTGATTACGTCATATTGCTGGTTGAGCACGTTGTTCAGTTCGGCCGTGAGGCGCAGCTCGCCGCCGAAGGCCTTGCAGCGCCACGAAGCCGAGAGGTCGCTGGTGTACCAGGGCTGCACGTGGTTATAGGCCGTGTTCTCCTGCTCGTTCCATCGCTCGCCGGTGTAGAGAAAGCTGTAGTTCAGCGTCACGTCGCGCCAGTCGAGCTCCACGATGAGCGAGCCGGAGTGGCGGGGTATGTAGGGTATCTGGTGGCGGTAGTAGGGTTTTCTGGCGTCGGTGACGTCGATGCTGCGCTGGTAGGTGTACTGTGCGCGGAGCGTTGCGTTGACATTGCGGCAGACGGTCCCCGTGGCCGAGGCCACCACGTCGAGGCCGTGGATGTCCACCTCGCCCAAGTTGAGCATCGTCCAGCGGAATTGCTGTCCCTTGGGGTAGGCTATAATCTTGTCCCTCACTTTGTTATAGTATATGTCGGCCTGCAGGTCTACATGGCTGATGCGCCGGCCCTGCAGATGGCGGTTGAGCACCAGTCCGAGGTCATACTGCGTGGCACGCTCAGGGCGCAGCCGCGCATTGCCTATCTCGGTGTAGTAGAGGTCGTTGAACGTCGGCATGCGGAAGCTCTGCTTGGCGAAGGCGCGCAGCGAGAGCCAGCGGGCCTGGCGCAGCGGATAGACGCTGACGAAGAGGGCCGGCGTCAGACGTGTGAATTTTGAGTTTTGAGCGTTGAGCGTTGAAGGTTGAATCTTCGAGGGTGAATGATGCTGGCGGTCGTTCACCATGGTGCCCACGAGTGAGGCTTGCGCCTTCAGGCGGCGGTAGTCTACGGCGGTGGCGGCAGCGAGGGCATGCGTCAGGCGTCGTGGATGGGCGAAGTGATAGGTGTCGGCCCACAGCGTGTTCCATCTCAGGTCGTAGCTCAGCGAGGCGCTCCAGTTGGGCAGCAGCTCCACCACGTTGGCCGTCGAGACGTAGACCTCCTGCTGTCGGTAGAGGTTGTCCACGGGCAGACGTGTGGTGTCGCGGTTGGCGTAGTGTGTGCGATAGAAGGCATACTTGGCCAGCCAGCGGGTGCTGAAGACGTTGCCCACCGTGCGCTGCCACTGTCCCTGCACGAAGGTGTTCAGGTCCTGCTGCCGCTCGCCGCGGCTCCACACGTTGTTCACGATGGCGCCGGGTATGCCGCGTGCCGAGTTGTAGGCATAGCCTTTCAGCTGCCACGTGCCCTGTGCGATGATGCCGTGTAGGTTGGCCTCCAAGCGCTCGGCGTGTATGTCGCCGTTCTGGCGCACGGCCGTGGTGTCCCATGCCGTGGTGCCGTCGAGGTTGCGGCGGCGGTAGCGGAAGTGATACTTGCCGCTGGCGGTGAGCACCTCGGCGTTCAGGCTCAGCGCGAGGCTGTCAGCCAGTTGCCGCTCATAGAGCGCCGAGAGGCGCAGCAGGTCGCTGCCGCCATATTTCACCTTCGCCTTCCAGTTTTGGCGCCGACCCTCGGCGAAGCGGGGCCGCCGCGTGCGGATATAGACGGCCGAGGCCGAGGCGAAGTCGCTGGCAGCCTGGAAGATGGCGCTCTTCTGTCCGTTGTAGAGCGACAGCTCGTCTATGTTGTCGAGCGAGAACTGCCCCAGGTCTATCTGTCCGTTCTGCGCGTTGCCCAGCGTGATGCCGTCGTAGCTGACGGCCAGGTGGTTGGTGCCCATCGAGCGCACGTCGACGGTCTTCACGCCGCCCACGCCGCCATAGTCCTTCAGCTGCACACCGCTGAAGTAGCGCAGGGCGTCGGCCACCGACTGTGTCGACAGCCGCTCCAGCTGCTGGCCGCTGAGCTTCTGCGAGGGGATGACCTCGCGAAACGTCAGCTTCGATGTGACCACGACCTCCCTGACGTGCTGCACGGAGTCCATGCGGCTCGTCGCCTTTGGTTGGGCCATCAGCCATCCTGCCGTCAGGCAGCATAGCCACAGAGCGGTGAAACGTTGTTTCATGTGTGGCATTCTGTTCCGGTTGTTGTCTCTTCGGTCCTATCCCCAGAGGTGCCTCAGAGCACGTGTCTTTAAGGTCGTGGCAGGTCTTCTGACTCATCGTCGGGTGCAGGCAGTCTTCCCGAAAATCTCAGTGACATGGTGTGTGCCTGCATCGCTGTAGAAGGACGACATACAGCTGCGGGACAGTCGGAGATTCTCACCCCGTTCCCATTTTAATCGGTAGTCGAACCACAACTTGTGGGTGCAAAGTTACGAAGAAACGCGTTGATTTGCAAACTTTTTGGGCAAAAAGCGTCTGCGCAGACTGATTATTGGGAAAAAAGCGCTATCTTTGCAGCAAACTTATTAAGCAATAATGGCAATAAAATATTCAAAGCGCGAAGAGCGGTGGAACGTGGGCTCGCATGCGGGCGGCATCCTGCTGGCCGTGGTGGTGGGCATCATCTTCCTTGTCATGGCCGCCCGCGCCAACAACGGATGGGCGCAGCTGGGCGTATCACTCTATCTCTTCGGCATGCTGGGCAGCTATGTGGCCTCCACCGTCTACCATGCCCTGCCCGTGGGGCGCTGGAAAGAACGGCTGCGCCGCTGGGACCATGCCGCCATCTACTGGCACATAGCCGGCAGCTACTCGCCGCTGACGCTCACCGCCCTGCGCAGCGAGGGTCTGTGGGGCTGGGGCCTGTTCGTCTTCGTCTGGACCTGCGCGCTGGCCGGCACCATTGTCAGCCTGTGCCGTCTGAAGGAGCACTCCAACATAGAGACGCTTTGCTTCTGTGCCATGGGCCTGAGTGTGCTGGTGGCCTTCAAGCCCCTCATCGACGCGGTGTCAACCACTGCTGTCTGCTGGATTGTGGCCGAGGGCGTGTTCTATCTCACGGGGGCCCTGTTCTATTCGTTGCGCCGCCGACCCTATATGCACAGCGTCTTCCATTTCTTTGTCTTGGCTGGCAGTGTGTGTCACATCATCGCCGTGTGGGATGTGCTGTTGGAGTATTTAGCCGCGTAAGACGCTTTTCTCATCGCTTGCTATCATCGTCAGCCATTTTCGGTAGCCGAAGACGGCAAAGGCGGTGTATATGCCATAGATGCAGGCCTTAAACGGGATACCTTTATATATATATAATGCAAAGCATACAGCATCGACCACCAGCCACATGAGCCACTGCTCGGCATATTTGCGGGCCAGAGCCCACAGAGCCACGATGCTCAGTGCCGTGGTGAAAGCGTCGGTCACGGGCACCGTAGAATTGGTGTGGCGCGCGAGTAACCACCAGATAGCCCACCATATCAGCAGCAGCAGCAGTACGACGGGCACCACCAGCCTGCTGGGAAAATGGCTGATAGGCAGTTCGCGCTGTTCCTTCTTGGCGCCGAATCGCCATACAGCATAGCCATAGACGGCTGCCATGCAGTAGTAGATAGCCATGCCGAAGTCGGCATAGAGTCCGGCTTTATAGTAGAGCACCATGTCGACGGCCGGCATCACGACCGATGCCAGCCACAGCCAGATGCTCGCCTTATACTCTAAGTAGAGATAGACGAGTCCGACCGTGAAGCCCAGTATGTCGAGGAAACGAAGCGTATCCATTGTTTAAAAGCGAAGCGTCACTGACCCCATCACCGTGCGGCCGGCCATGGGGATGAAGCCTATCTGGTAGTAGCGGTTCTCGTTGGGATGACCGTAGTCGTCGAGGATGCTCGAGTAGACCCAGCCGCTCGAAGCGAAGCGGGCATCAAACACGTTGCCGACGTTCACACCCACGATGGCCTCGCGCAGACCTTTCACGCGTAGCGGCAGCTTATACGAGGCTGAGATGTCTGACACGCAGAAGCTGGGCAGCGAGCGGTCCTTGTTCTCCGTGTTGTCCAGATACTGCCGCGAGGTGAAGTTGGTGTGCCACGTAGCCTGCAAGCCCTTCCAGTGGAAGTCCACGAAACCGTTCAGGATGGCTGAGGGCGAGAAGGCCAGCGTGGTGTTGTCATAGTGGATGGGGCGGAACGATTTGTCCCAGTTCTCGGAGGCCATTTCCGTGAAATCCTTCAGCTTGTTCTGGCTCAGGGCGGCGTTGCCCTCCAGTGTCAGGATGGGCAGCACGTCCCAGGCGACGGTCAGCTCGGCACCCATGCGATACGACTTGTCGATGTTTGTGGTAAGGTATTCGCCGATTTCGCTCAGCTCGCCTGTCTGCACAAACTGGTCTTTGTAGTCCATGTAGTAGAGGTTGAGGCCGCCGCGGAACTTACGCGTGGAATAGTTGTAGCCCAGCTCGTAGTCTATCAGGCTCTCGGCTTTCGGGAAGGGATACTTGTAGTTGTCCGTAAAGTTGTTGCGCTCAGGCTCGCGGTGGCTCATGGCCATCGATGCGTAGGCGTGGTGCGGACCGACCGAATAGCTGAAGCCAAACTTGGGGTTGAAGAAGTTGTAGTGCTCGTTCACGTTGAGCGGCTGGTTGTACCACTGGCTGCCCTCCTGATAGAAACGGTCGTTGATGCCGTTAGTCTTATAGTCCACGTGGCGATACTGCACATCGGCAAATATCTTCAGTGCCGACGTCACGTCGTAGCTGCCCTTCAGATAGGCGCTGATGTCGTTCTTGTCGGCGTTAGAATCGTAGTATTTATAATCGCCGCCAGCCAGCACCTCGCGGCTCAGTGTGGGGTCGGCCAGATAGGTGAGGTAGCCGAAGTGGTTGGCGTTGAACAGCTGGGCCGAGAAGCCGCCGATAATCTCCTTGCGATGGCGCTTGTAGCGGGCGTTGAACAAGGCGCCCAACTGGTTCTGCGACATGCCCTTCTGGCGCACGGCGTCGGTCTTCACAGACTTGCCCTTGGCGTTGACGTAGGGCAGGCCGAACTTCGACACCTTGCTGTCGGGCCGGAACTCGTCGTAGTAGCCGCGGCCATAGGTGTAGTGCACGGTGCCGCTGGCCGTCCAGCCGTTCTGCCAGTCGTAGGCCACGGTGAGCAGGTTGTGGCTCTGGTGGAAGTTGTCGGTGGTGCGGGGCCACAGCGAGCCGTCGGCCATCGTGTAGCGCTCCGTCTGATAGTTGCCGTTGGCATCCTTGACGAAGAGGCCGTGGTCGTCGGTCACCAGGCGCTCGTAGAGCGAGTTGAAGCGTCCCAGACCGGCATTCCACATGTCCTTATAGGTCTTGATGCCCGTCTTCGTCTGGTAGCCCCACGAGCCGTCGTCGTAGTTGCCGTCCATCAGCGAGTAGTCGCCGTTGCCGGCGGTGACGCCGTTCCAGGCCTGCCCCGTCTTCTCGAAGTTGCCGAAGTTCTTATACGAAATCTGGAACTGCTCGTCGAGCCATGTCAGTCCGCCGTAGTAGGAGCCCGAGCGACCGTTGGTGCCGTGGATGAAGCCGTCGGTCTGCGTCTCGTGGTAGGCACCGTCCAGTATGAAGTGGTTCCACAGCAGACCCGTGGAGAACTGTCCGCCCACGTTGAAGGTGTTATACGAGCCGTAGGAACCCGACACCTCGGCCGAGGTGCGCGTAGAGGGTGCCTTCGAGGTCATGGTCACCGTGCCGCCGAAGGCACCGTCGCCGTTCACCGATGTGCCCACGCCACGCTGTATCTGCACGCTTCCGAGCAGCGAGCCATACGAGTTCATGTTTGCCCAAAACACCGTCTGGTCTTCCGGCGAGTTGAGGGGCACGCCGTCGAGCGTCACGTTGATGCGGCTGCCGGCAGCACCGCGAATGCGCATGTAGACGGTGCCCGTGCCCAGTCCGTTCTCGCTCCAGGCCTGCACGCCGGGTGTGCGGGCAAAGAGGAAGGGCAGCTCCTGGCCGCTGTTCGAGAACTGGCTGAGTTCCTGCCGTTTGATGTTACTCACTGCGTAGGGGGCGTTTTTCTGTGTGCGCACGCCGCTCACCACCACCTCCTGCAGCTTTTCCATTTTCAGCGAGTCGCTCTGGGCGCCCGCATGCATTGTCACGGCCGTAGCCATGAGAGCGAAGAGAGTCTTTTTCATTCCCTTTTTGTTTTTGATATTAAATTTTTTAAAAAAGGGGGCAAAGCTGTTACGATCCATCCCTACGCCGGCATTACCCGGATCAGGTTTAGAGGGTATCATCTCAGCCCGCCACATGACGGGCACCCCTTGAATTCGGCTGCAAAGATACAAAGATTAAATGAGAAATGAGAAGTGAGAAATGAAAAATAATAATTAAAAATAATTAAATCTATTTTTGCAAGTTCTTGCTTAAGCAGGCTACCGGAAGGTCGGGCGGAGTAGTAGTTATGCAGAAAGGAGTTTGGGGGAGGTAAAGCTATGATAGCCATGGCAAAAAACTATCCTGCTTTACCTCCCCCAGGCTCCTTACTCTCCAAGCATCATGATATAGTCGATGATGCGCAGCGCCTTCACGGCCGTCATCATGTCGAGATGATGGGCCTTCACGTACCGTTTGATTTCCTCCTTGTGCTCAGGAAAAGCCTTGTAGACGCCTTTCAGGCTCTGCACGGCATACTCACGCCCATTCTTGACGAAGTAGTAGGTGCTGCAGCTCTTCTTCCGCCACACATCCAGGTTGCGGCCATTGCCGTCGTCGGCGTTGGTGCCATAGGTGCCGTTGTACATGCCGCCGGCCTGTCCCGACAGGCTGCCCAGCCCGAAGTCGGAGCCGAGCTGCACCTTGCGCGAGGGAGTCTGCGAGATACCGTAGGCACCGACGTAGCCGTCGTGCACGCTGACCACGTGCCAGCCCAGAAGTACCCGGTGGCCGTCTTCACTGTCTGCGACCTGGCAGAAATGGCCGTCGTGGTGCACCCACGCATAGCCGTCGGTGAAGATGGTGTCTACGAGCTGCGCGTCGGTCAGCTCCATCAGCCGTTCGCCCTGCATATACATCATCTTGCGGTTGGCCATGTCGTAGTTGGCCTTCACCCTGAACTTCTGCCCGCTCTTATACTGTATGAGCGTATTGACGAAGTCGGCAAAGAAAAATACACGCTTCTCCTGCGCCGCCGAGAGGGTGCAGAGTGCTAACAGTGCTGCAGTGAGTAGTTTGCGCATAGCTTCGGTTGTCATGTGTCAGTCTTTCAGCAGCAGGCCTCACTTCGGGGTGCCCCACTGCGGTGCGTTCTTGTCCTGCCAGACGCGCTCGGTATTCAGCGGTGCGTTGCCGCTGTTATACTGGTTGCCCTGGCTGTTGGTGCCGAGGGTGTTGAAGCCCTGGGCCTTGTAGGCCGCCATCTTGATGTCAAACATCAGGTCGGTGTTCTGCGGTTCGGAGATGACGAAGCGCCGCGGGATGGCTGAGAGGGCCACGCCCGGGAACTGCACGAAAGGCAGCAGTTCGGAGCCAGTCTTCGGGTAGCCGGAGCGGCGGGCCGTGACATACTGGTCGTCGCACTGCTCGCTGAAGTGGATGAGCAGCTGCAGGTAGACCTTCTCCAGCTTGTCGTCGGTTGAGCCGCTGAGCTTCACGTTGTCAGTGGCCAGCATGGCGTCAATCTCACCGGTCTGCAGGTCGATGGGCTTGTCGTTGTCGTCGTAGCCGTAGTTGGTGCCGTAGTACGGAATCTTGTTGGCTTTGGCCAGGGCGTCGAATTCCTCCACCGAGGCGGCCACACCGGCCTCATACCATGCCTCGGCCGTCTGTCCGCCTATCTGTCCGCCGTTGAGCAGGGCCAGCTCAGCCATATAGAGGCACACCTCGCCGGCGCCCAGGTACATCTGGTAGAGCGGGTTGTCGTCGGTGTCTTCAATGACGTGCATGTCTACCGAGCCGTCGTCGCCCACCGTCATGGCTGTGGGCAGCTGGAAGTCCACGCGTCCGCGGCGCATCTCGCTGGTGTAGTAGCTCCAGGGGTTATACGTCTTTTGGTTGTCGCCGATGGCTATCTGGTAGCGCAGGCCGGGGTTCCAGTACTCCTCGTAGTCGGCATCCGAGAGCGTGCCGGCATCGTGTTGCGTCTTCGGCGAGTAGGTGACGGGCAGTGCCGTGTAGCGCACCCAGGGCTCGCCCATGCCGCCCCACTCCTTGAAGTTGCCCTCTGCGTCGAGCACCACGTTGGCCTTCACGGCCGTTGGCAGGTCGTTGTACTTGCCGTTGTCGATGAAGCTCTGCACCACCTTCGAGTTGAAGCTGTTTTTGGTGTATATAAAACGTATGCGCGGGTCCTTGCTTCCAAGCATGAAGTTCATCACCTTGTCGGTGGCATAGATGGTGGAGAGGCCGTTGCCGGTGCCATAGACGTGGTCGGCGTTGCCCGAGGCATAGTCGGTGGCTTTGGCAAAGCGGAAGTCGTCGGCAGTGTCGGTAATCAGGCCTGCGGCATTGGAGGCCGCCTCGCTGGCAATGGCCAGTGCCTTCTGCGGGTCGTTGTTGTAGAGGCGCACGGCAATCTTCAGCTTCAGCGAGTTGGCCAGCCGGGCCCATTTCGCCCAGTTGCAGCCATAGGCGGCATCCTGTCGTGTGACGGCCGAGAGACCGTCGGCCTGCAGCATGGCAATAAAGTCGTTGAGCTCTCTTACCCACAGGTCGTAGAGTTCCTCCACGGTATCATACTTTGGTGTGATGATGCCCAGGTCGTCGTAGTGGCAGGCCTCGGTGTAGGGTATGGAGCCATACATGTCGGTGTCGAAGATGCCTAAGTAGATGGTCAGTATGCCCGTGGCAGCCAGATAGCCGTTGTTCTCCACCTCGCCGGTCTCGCTGATGTAGTTCTGTATGCGGTTGCGGTACTTCAGCGTCTGTATGTACTGGCTGCCCTGTCCGCCTGACTCCTGCATGCCGGTGAAGTCGTCGGCAAAGCCGCTGCCGGGTGTGCCCATCTGGTCCCAGCGGGTGAAATACTGCACGTTGTAGAACCACACCAGGTAGTCGGTGGGCTGGAAGGCATTGATGGCTGCCGTCAGCAGGCCCTCGGGCATCGTCTTCGTCACGTTGGCCGGATCCATGTTCAGATCCTTATAGTCGTCGGCGCAGCCGGTGTTCATGAGCAGTAGTGCTGCCGTGGCGCCTGCGAAAAACAAATGATAGAGTTTCATATTCTTAGTTGTTTTGTGTGGAGATGACGTTAGAAAGTAGCTTTGAGCGTGAAGGTGAGGCTGGTGGTCACACCAGAGAACTGGCGCACGCGAAACTCGGCTGCGGTGGTGCCGGCCACGGCTTCGGGGTTCTCGTGGTTGGGCATGGTGTTCAGCAGGTAGCCCAGGTTGTGGGCTTGTGCCGTCAGACTGAGGCGGCGGCAGCCTATCTTGGCGGCGATGCTGTGGTCGAACTGATAGCTCAGCGAGAGGTCGCGGAAGGCGATGTAGTTGAGCGTCTTAAACCACGTCTTGTCGAGCACGAAGGTGCCCCACTGCTGGAAGAAATAGGCCCATCCGCCAGCATGGATAGGTTCGGCGTGGCCGCCGTCTACGAGTTCCTGCCACGTCTCGCCGCTGCTGTAGCGGCCGGTGCCCACGGTGTACATCGAGCCGTCGGCCTGAAGCACTTCGGTGCCCTTGGTGACGATGCCGTTGGGGATGACGCCGTCGTGGTATTCAATGCCGTCGAAAGACGAGGTGTAGGTCAGGCCGCCGTGGCCCTCGCGACCGTCAAGCGACGTCTTGGTGTAGCCATAGGCATAGCCGTAGTGAGAGCCGTATGAGGCCACTTTGCCGCCGAAGCGCCCGTCGAAGCTGGCGCTCAGCGTCCAGTTCTTGTAGCGCAGCGAGGTATTGACCGAGCCCAGGAAGTCGGGTGTCGAGTTGCCCACCTCTTCCACCTTGCCCGAGCGCTTCACCGAGGGGGCCAGATAGCCTATGTTGTAGAAGCGCGTGTTCAGTTCGGGCAGGCCCGACGTCTCGTCGATGAGCGGTGCGGCGTCAGACATCAGCATGCCGTAGGTGCCGCCCACCTTGGCCACCGACCCTATGCGGAAGTTGCCATAGTCGGGGTCGCCCGCCAGCTTGATGTAGTCAGCGCAGAGGGGCGACAGCTCCACAATCTTCGAGTTGTTCTTGGTCCATGTGAGGTTCAGGTTCCACTGCCAGTCGCGGGTGGCCACGGGGGTGGTGTTCAGAGCCACCTCCACACCCGTGTTCTGTATGTTGCCGGCATTGATGAGGGCGTTGCTGTAGCCCGACACCGTGGGTATCGACACCTGCATAATCTGGTCGATGGTATTCTCTTTATAATAGGTGAAGTCGAGCCCGATGCGGTTGTTCAGGAAGCGTATGTCGGTGCCCAGTTCCCACGACTTCTTGCGCTCGGGCTTCAGGTTCTGGCTGTAGGTGGTGTTTGCCACGACCGTAGAGAAGGGCTTGCCGTACTGGTTGGTGTAGCTCTCGAGCGAGTAGGCCGAGTTCAGGTAGTAGGCGTCGCAGTCGTTGCCCACCTGGGCATACGAGGCGCGCACCTTCCAGAAGCTGAGCCACTGAGGCAGCTGCTCGCGCCATGTGCTGCTGACCAGCCACGAGGCGCTCACCGAGGGGTAAAAGTAGCTGAATGTGCCGTGGCCGTCGGAGTAGACCAGGGCCGACGACCAGTCGTTGCGGCCTGTCAGGTCGAGGTAGAGCTGGTCGCGCCAGCTGAGGCCCACCTGTGCGGCCAGCGACTGTATGGTCTTGGTGTCTGACACGGCCGCCGAGGCGTTGTAGCCCTCCGAGCCGTTGGCCAGGAAGAACTGGTTGGGCACGATGAAGTCGCCCTTGGTGTTGGCGCTCATGCCCGACTTATAGCTGTTGT
The DNA here is from genome assembly GCA_017934525.1 of Prevotella sp. Taxonomy (GTDB): domain Bacteria; phylum Bacteroidota; class Bacteroidia; order Bacteroidales; family Bacteroidaceae; genus Prevotella. The sequence goes on along the minus strand of JAGBJJ010000017.1, from coordinate 16,140 downwards.
AGAGCTCGTAGCGCAGGAAGCCGTTCAGGTGGAAGTCTTCGTCGAGCTGTTTGTCTACCATCAGGTTGGTGTTGATGTTCAGCTGCTCTTTGCGGCTCTGGCTCACGCCGTAGTAGCCGCCCTGGTTGTAGTAGCCCGAGCCGGGACGCTTCGTCTCGGCCTCCATGAAGTAGTAGTTGTAGTTGGCCTCGGTGACCCACTTCAGCCAGGGGGTGAAGGCCCACGTCAGTTTCACGTCGGGGCGGAACACGGTCTCTTTCTGGTATGACTCGTTCTCCCAGATGCTCCACCAGGCACTGCGGCCGAGCACGTAGCCGTACTCGTCGCCATACTCTGTCTCGGCCAGGCCTCCGTGGGCGCCCTTATATTTGTCGCGGTAGTACTTTGCGTCGTACATGCGGTCCCAGGCCACGCCCGAGTCGCTGGCGCCCACAAAGAACTCGCCTATGTTGGGCTGGGCGTTTCGGGGCTTCGAGTTGGCATAGGTCATGTTGGCTTCCAGCTCCACGTTGTCGGTTATCTTGTGGCTGGCCTTCACCAGGAGGCTCAGCCGGCGGAAGTCGTTGTTGGGCAGCGTGCCGTTGTTGTAGCGGTACGACATCGAGGTGTAGAACGAGGTGCGGTCGTTGCCGCCCGACACGGCCACGTTGGTGTTGGTCGAGAAGCCCGTGTCGTAGGCATCCTTGAAGTTGTTCTTGTAGGCCTTGGGCACGTGCAGCTTGCCGTCGTACATCTCTATCAGCCCGTCTTTGGCGTTCTGGCGCAAGTATTCGAACGAGGGGCCCCAGGCAGTGCCCATCTCGCCGTAGTTGCTCAGCACCTTGTATGATGCGTAGCCCTCGTCGTTGGTCCAGTAGAGGTCGTTCACGTAGAAGCTGCTGGTGGGCGATGAGCAGTAGTAGAAGCTCTCGGCAAACTCGTTTTGGAAGTCGGGCTGGTGGGTCACCTTGTCGAAACCGATGGTCTGGCTGAAGTCTATGCCCACGCCCTTCTTGCCTTTGCCGCTCTTGGTGGTGATGACCACGGCGCCGTTGAGTCCGCGCGAGCCGTAGAGGGCCGTGGCGGCGGCGCCCTTCAGCACCGACACCGTCTCGAAGTCGTCGGGGTTCAGGTTTTTCAGCTCCGTGCCGAAGTTTTGGTCTCCGTGGCTCCAGTCGGCGCTGGTCTCCACGATGTCGTTGTCGAGTATCACGCCGTCAACCACGTAGATGGGCTGGTTGTTCTTGTTGAGTGTCGAGGCGCCGCGTATGAGAATCTTCGAGGCACCAAACATGCCGCCGTCTGACGACGACACCTCCACACCGGCCACCTTGCCCTGCAGGGCCTGCACTGGGTTAATCAGGTTGGCATCGAGGTCGTCGGCATTCAGTTCTGTCATGGCATAGCCTAAGGCTTTCGACTCGCGTTTCAGTCCGAGGGCTGTCACCACCACCTCGCTCAGGGCTGTCGGCGTGTCTTGCAGCATGATGTTGAGCGGGGCATTGCCTGCTCTGACTCTCACTTCCTGCGGCTTGTAGCCCACATAGGAAATCTCGAGGCTGGTGCCGGCAGGCACCGTCAGGGTATACTGGCCGTTCAGGTCGGTGATGGTGCCGGTCTTGTCGCCCTTCACTCTCACCGTAGCGCCTACTACGGGTTCGCCGTTTTGGTCGGTCACGGTCCCCCTCACCGTCTGGTTCTGTGCGTTCATTGCCAATGATAGCATGAGGCACCACGCCGTCAGACATGCTTTCGCATGAGAGCGGAAAAAGTAGGTTTTTCTTTTCATGTTAGCTCGCTTTAGTTAATAGTTTAGTTTTGGCCGTTAAGTAATCAGACTACAAATGTAACATATTTTTTCTGACTGGCAAACATATTTTATTTTAATTATGTTAAAAAACAACAGTAGAGGCGCCATTTGTGGCGCCTCTACGCATATAGGATGATGGCAAGTCAGTGGTCAGCCATCAAAATTCATAGTTCATGTTGTTCTGTTCGTCGTCCATGCCGCCCTGCATCTCCTCGGGGCCGGGGCGGCGCTTCTGTTTCATGTTGCCGAAGTTCCACGTCAGCTGCACGTTGATGCGCGGGTCGCGCCAGTTCTTCTGGTGGCGCCAGAAGGTGGGGCCTTCGGTGTAGTTCTCCCAGTGGCGGGTGTTGAACACGTCGCGCCAGTTTACGGCCAGGGCAAACTTCTTGTTGAGGAACGTCTTGCGCAGGCCCAGGTCGAGACTTCCGTTGGCTTTGCGGTGGCCCTGCGTGATGACCGAGCGCGAGCGGTAGTTGCCCGTGGCCTGTATGCTGATGCTGTAGGGCAGGATGACCGAGGCCAGCACGCGGGCATCCCAGGCGAAGTTCTCGTCGCTCTCGCCGCTGACGCGCTGCCCCTCCACGATGGTCTGAAATCCGTCGAGCTTATAGTAGTAGGCGTTGAGCGTGGTGGTCAGGTCGAGGATGCGGAAGAGCTTGTCCTTCAGGATGAGCTCGGCGCCGGCGCTCTGGCTCTTGGCCACGTTGAGGTTGGTCATAAACATGGTTGGCTGGCCCTCATACTCGCCCTGGTAGCGTATGTGTTGCATCACGTCGGTCGTAGGCCGGTAGTAGGTGCCGATGCTCAGCGTGTGGGCAGGCCACGTCTTCAGGTAGTTCAGCGAGAAGGAGTTGGTGTATTCAGGCGTCAGCTCAGGGTTGCCGAACTCAATCATCGAGGCGTCGCGCGTGTTCTTGAACGAGTTGAGCTGTCCGCCCCACGGCCGGCGCAGGCGCCGCGTGTAGTTCAGCTGCAGCTGCGATGTCTTCGTCAGCTCATAGTTCAGGAAGAGCGAGGGAAACAGCTGGAAGTAGTCGTGCTTGAAGGGCTCCACGTGCTGGTAGTAGTCGGTACTCTTCGTGTCTACGCGCCAGTATTCGCCGCGCAGACCGGCCATCACGCCCATCCGGCCCAGCTTCATGTTGCCCGTGGCATAGAGGGCATGCACGTCTATGTCGTAGACGAAGCGGTTGTAGAAGTAGGCCTCATCTTCATATTGGTTGGTCTGCTGGTTCCACATCTGCGACTCCTGCGGCGTGTTCTCGTGCGAGAAGCGGCCGTTGTAGCCAGCCTCCAGCTTGAAGGTCTCCGTGAGCTGGTTCTCGTAGTCCACCTTAGCCTCCCACGAGCGGTTGTTCACGTTCATGGGGCGGTTCTGGCGGCTCCAGGTGGCGGGTGTGCCGTCGAAGTAGGTGGTGTCGTTCTGGTAGATGTTCGAGCTGTTCATCATCCACTTGTTGAACGACAGCGAGGCGTCGAGCTTGTGGGTGCCTTTGTCGTTGAACTTATGCGTGTAGGCCAGTTCGGCGTTGTACATCTCGTGCTTGCCGTCTTCCGAGGTGGCCGTGCGCACCATGTGTTTCTCCACCTGGCCCGTAGAGAGCGTGCCGTAGTCGTAGGTCGTCACGTTGTCGTGCGAGGGTTTGCCCTGCATGGTCATGCCCGAGAGCGACAGGTCGTCGGCGCCCGTCAGGTGGAATGTCAGTCCGGCCCTTCCGAAGATGCCGCGGCCGCGGTTGCTGTTGTCGCCCTCGCTGTTGAGGAACGAGTCTTGCAGCGGGTAGCGCTGTTCGCTCAGGCTGCCGCCCTTGCCTTTGCGTCGGCGCAGCCCCAGGTTGGCGTAGGCATCAACCCACTTGCTCGAGTAGTTGATGTTGCTGCCCACGTTCCAGCCGCCCTGCTGGTTGGCACCGGCCTGCACCGAGCCGTAGTAGCCTGCGCGGCGGTCGCGCTTCAGCACGATGTTGATGATGCCGGCAGTGCCCTCGGGCGAATACTTGGCGCTGGGGTTGTCTATCACCTCTATGCGCTCAATGCTTTCGGCCGGTATCTGCTGCAGAATCTCGGCGCGGTTGTCGCTGGTCAGTCCGCTCTGCTTGCCGTTAATCCACACCTCCACGCTTGAGTTGCCGCGCAGCGATATCTCGCCGTCGGTGGTCACCTCCACGCTCGGTATGTTCTCTAAAAGGTCGGTCACCGAGCCGCCGGCCGCGGCCAGCACCTCGTCTACGGTGAACGTCTTGCGGTCTACCTCGAGCTTCATCTGCGAGCGCTGCCCCGTCACCTGCACCTCCTTCAGTGTGTGGGTGTCTTCGGCCAAGTAGATAGCCCCATAGTGCTGGGAGCGCTTCTGCGGCGTCAGCTGAAACGCGCGCGTGACGGTCTTGTAGCCCACAAACGAGATGGTCAGCGTGTATTGTCCGTCCTTCAGGCCGCCCACACTGAAGTGTCCGTTGGCGTCGGTCATGCCGCCGCCGGCCACCTTGCCGCCCGCAGCGGTCACTTTCACATTCACAAACTGCAGTGCCTCGTCGGTCTGCTTGTCGAGCACCCGGCCGCGCACCACGCCCTGTGCCATCGCTCCGACGGCACTCAGCAGCATGCTGAAAATAAGTAGGAATCGATACATAACGTTTTAAATGACGCAACAGCGCCGGCAAAGTTTAAAGCAGCTACCGCAAAAAGTAGAAATAAGCGGCGGCAAGCAACAGGATGAGATAGCTACAACCTTTCCATATCTTGCCGAACACGTAGCAGCACACCAGCAGCATCACCACCATCAGGATGTCGTCCAGACCGAAGTGTATGGGCTGGTAGTCCATCATGCCATCCATCTCGTTGTAGTCAGAACTGCTGCGGCGGCTTTGTCCGGCATCCATGTCGATGTCGTCGTACTCCTGGCCAAGTGTCATCACACTATAAACCAGGCAGCATAACGTCAAATAAAGTCGCGCTAAAAGGCTTTTCATCCGCGTAATTTTGGTATTTTAGTATTTTTGCGCTGCAAAGATACGAAATAATTGTGAATAATACATTATCAATTAAAATAATTTTTGTAATTTTGCACGCAAAATCTGAAAACATTAAATAAAATAGTATGGCTTACACACGTTTAACGGCTGCAGAGGCTGCAGCCATGATTAAGAATGGAGAAAACTTGGCCCTGAGCGGATTCACACCCGCCGGCGCGCCCAAGGCAGTGACAAAAGAGCTGGCTAACCTTGCCATCAAGGAGCATGAGGCCGGCCGTGAATTCAAGGTGGGACTCTTCACCGGCGCCTCCACCGGACAGTCTACCGACGGCGTGCTCACGCTGGCCAACGCCATCAAGTATCGTGCTCCCTACACCACCAATGGCGACTTCCGCAAGAGTGTCAACATGGGCGAGATTCCCTACAACGACCTCCACCTGAGCCACATGGCACAGGAGCTGCGCTACGGCTTCTATGGCGACATCGACTGGGCCATCCTCGAGGTCTGCGACATCGAGGACTGCGGCGACGACTATCACGTCTATCTCACCGCTGCCGGCGGCATCAGCCCCACGGCAGCCCGCCTGGCCAAGCATATCATACTGGAGCTCAACGCTTTCCACAACCCCAACGCTAAGTTCATCCACGACGTCTACGAGCCGCTGGATCCCCCTTACCGCAAGCCCATCCCCATCATCAACGTCGGCGACCGCATCGGCGTGCCCTATGTCGTAGTGCCCAAGTCGAAGCTGGTGGGCGTCGTGGAGTGCAACCTCCCCGATGAGGCCCGTGGATTCAAAGACAGCGACCCCGTCACCGAGACTATCGGGCACCTCACGGCCGAGTTCCTCGTCAACGAGATGCACCAGGGACGCATACCCAAGGAGTTCCTGCCCCTGCAGAGCGGCGTGGGCTCTACGGCCAACGCCATACTCGGCGCTCTGGGCAAGGACAAGAACGTGCCCGACTTCAACGTCTACACCGAGGTTATCCAGGACGCCGTCGTCGAGATGCTTATCAACGGCCGCGTGAAGGACGCTTCGGCCTGCTCGCTCACCGTCTCTAACGACTGTCTGATGCAGGTCTACGACAACATGGACCACCTGAAGGATCACCTGACGCTGCGCCAGAGCGAAATCTCCAACAACCCTGAGATTATCCGCCGCTTGGGCATCATCGCCATCAACACCGCCATCGAGTGCGACATCTACGGCAACGTGAACTCTACGCAAATCAGCGGCACGAAGATGATGAACGGCATCGGCGGCTCGGGCGACTTCGAGCGCAACGCCTACATCTCTATCTTCACCTGCCCGTCTACGGCCAAGGGCGGACTCATCTCGTCTATCGTGCCCTTCGTCAGCCATCAGGACCACTCGGAGCACGATGTCAACATCATCGTCACCGAGCAGGGTATTGCCGACCTGCGCGGCAAGTGCCCCATGGAGCGTGCCGAGCTCATCATCAACAACTGTGCACATCCCGACTACAAGCCCCTGCTGCGTGAGTACCTGCGTATTGCCAAGGGTGGCCACACGCACCACAACCTGACTGCCGCCTTCGCCATGCACGACTCGCTGGCTCGCAAGGGCGACATGCACCTGACGGATTTCTCAGAGTACGTGAAGTAGTCTTCGCGCTCTGAAGCCGAATCATAAAGACTCAGGGGGGGCCGCTTCTGTAAAGGAGGCGGCCCCCCTGACGCTTATCAAGAAATCATCTCCTTCCCTCCCTTGTGGAGGGGCCGGGGGTCACGACTGGCCTCCCGGGTAGAAGGCCTCCTCCTCAAACCTCATCTCCTCCCCGCTCACCGGATGCCGGAAGTGCAGCTCGGCGGCGTGCAGCCAGAGGCGGTCGGCGCGGCGGCCATAGAGCGCATCGCCCACGATGGGCATGCCCAGCCCCTCGCTGTGCGCACAGTGCATGCGCAGCTGGTGCGTGCGCCCCGTGTGGGGCTCCAGCCACAGCAGCGTGCGGCCGCCCTCCGTGCGCAGCACCTCATAGCGGGTCAGCGCAGTGCGTCCGTGCTCATGGTCCACCAGCTGGCGCGGACGGTCGTCAGGGTCGGGGCGCAGCGGCAGACTGATGGTGCCCCGCTCACCCACGGGCAGCACGCCCTCCACCCATGCCACGTACCTCTTATATATAGTGCGCGCGAGAAACTGTCGCTGCAGACTGTGATAAGCCGCCAGCGTGCGGGCCACCACCAGCAGCCCCGACGTGTCCATATCCAGCCGGTGCACCATGTGCACCTCGCCGTAGCGTTCTCGCAGCCAGCTCTCTACCGACGGTGCCCCACTCCGTCCCGGCACGGTCAGCATCCCTGCCGGCTTCGCCACCACCAGCACCGCCTCGTCAGCAAACAACACGTCCACCTCATTCTTCTCATCCTTTCCGTCTTTCCCTTTCCTCCCATCCTTCACATCCCCTCCAAGCATCCACTCAAGGATAGGCTTACACTTTCCCCGGCAGGCCGTGTAGAAATGGTCGTGATGCCGAATCTCCATCTTCGGCGAACGCCCCTGCCAGAACTCAGCTATCTGCAGCGGTCGCAGACCGTGAAGGAAGGCATACTGCAGCAGTTTCGGCGCACAGCACTCGCCCGACCCTGCCGGTGGCACGCCCTGTGGCGTCGCGCGGAAGATGTCGGTCAGCGTGCGCCCCACGCCCGCCGTGTTGAGCATCACAAAATGGTCGAAGAGCCAGCGCTGCAGGGCGTCACTCCGGCGGCGTCGCTCCTCTCGCAGCCTGCCTATAGCGTCGGCCATCGGGCGCAGCTGTGCCTCCGCCGCGCCGAGGCGCTCGCGCCAGCGTCCTTTCAGTCGCCGCAGCTCAGCCTTCTGGTGCTGACTCTCGTGCACCATCGCCTCCGCCTCCTCGGCCGTCACGTCCGGCTGTCTGCGACGCGCGTCGCGTCGCGCCTTCGCCTCCTGCATCATCATCTTGAAGTCGGCCACCGCCACGTCAGCCTCCTCCCTCAGCTGCTGCAGCCGTGTCTTCGCCGCCATGAAGTCGGCCGACGCCTGCAGCGCCTCGATATGAGCGTTCAGGGCACTGATGCGTCCCTCCTCCTCCTTGAAATAGCCGTCGGGCTGAAGGTAGTCGAACACCGCCGGCACGAACCAAGGCCAGTCCTCGCGCCCGCCAATCTGACCGCTGTAGGCCGCTACGAAGCCCAGGCGTCCCTCCGCGTCCTCGCACACCAGCACGCCCATCATCTTCCCTGCTGCCACCTCTGCCTGCCACGTCTCCGGCAGCGTGGCGATGTAGCTCTTCACCACCTCCGCCGCCCGTTGGCACAGTGCATGTGGCACATAGTCCAGCGGGTCATTCATCCTCGCCGGTCGCTCCAGGCTATTGTCTAAATAATGAAATCTCTCCATTGGAGTGCAAAGATACAAATATTAAGTGAGAAGTGAGAAATCATAAAAAGAAATTTCCATCCTTCCTCTATGATTATGATAACTCAGCTTTCGAAAGCTGAGCTAATGTGAAACTTGAAAGTGATTTTGGCCAAAATCAGATAAATTCCGGCCAAAATTAAAACGATTCCGGCCAGAATTCATCCCGCCTCGTATATTATCTATCTCTCATCTCTCATCTTTCATTTGTCATTTTCGTACCAAACCGCTCTCTGATACTGTTAATTTATGTAAACACACATGTATAAAAATGTTTTACATACCATTCTGCTGTGCATTGAAATACAAAAAGATAGCACAAAATGTTAAAAAAACACAACAGTTAAAAATGTAAAAACGATTAACGCATATTCTTATTTCATAAGAAATTATTCGTAATTTTGCATCCAAATACGCGTTTGCTTATGTTAGCCAGAATCAAGGTGGCGCGCAGAGAGAGAAAATATATACAACATTTATTAAAAAGGTACTAATAACAGCTTAGAAAAGTATGATGAAGAAGTTTTTCATGCTATCGGCAGCCGTATTGCTGTCGATAGCCGCGTCAGCACAAGACGAAATCAAGCACAGATTTCCAGAAGTGAAATTCACTATTAAAGGTGAATCTACAAACACAGAGTACACCATTCCGGCATGGGACGTACGTTTTACATCTGATGGCTATATTAGAATCCAAAAGAAAAAAATTCTTGGGGAGAGAGAGTTTCTGTGTCGTCTTGTTGGCAGATTTGCTTATTATAACGGAGAAGAGAATTACAAATTTCCAAAAGAAACTGATACTCTGATTGTAAACGGTAAAGAGTATAAGGCAAACGAATTGAAGTATTCTGCCGTTGTCCCTGCTGGATATGCAACTGGAGAATCCTGGGCTGAAACGAACTATGCAAATTATGAAGTGATAACTTTCAAAAGAACGAATAAATTTGCCTTGACATCTGCTGAATACACTGTACCTACTATCAATAAAACAGATCAGTATGGTGATTTCATTATTGATGAGATAGCTCCTTATACTTATAGAAATAGTTCACTTACAGAGAACAGTCCTAGCAACTGGGCTAAGCCTAAAGCTCTTATCATCCCCAGTGGAATCAAAAAAATTGGACGTGGCGCTTTTTTCAACTTGGTTGATGTAAAAAAAGTTACTATAGAAGGTGGGGGAGAACTAAATGAGCTACCCGTTCAGGCTTTCATGAATTGTATTAACATGGAGGAGATTACTATCCCCGAGAATGTCAAGACCATCAATGGTGCAGCCCTAGGTGGATGTACAAAGCTTGGAAAAATCAACTTTGAGTCAACTACTTCGCCAGAGTTGAAGACCGTCACCATTGACGACTCTACTTATACTGCATTCCAAGGCACAGGTTCTCGTAAGAATTTCACAAAGGGCAAATGTGTTGTCAATGTGCCTGAGGGTGCTGTACTGAACTATGCCACAGACGAGACCAACACGCTTTGGAAGTATTTCATTTTTGCCTCTCCTTTCACGATAGCCAAGGACGCCGTCACATTCTGTAGCCCGTATTATTTTACAATTAGAGATTGGGACTATAGCAAGAAAGTTTGGAAAGATGGGCCTCGCGAAGACTTGAAAGCATTTTATCCCACCAAAGCTAAAACCGATAACTATGCAGCAAAGGCAAGTGAAGGAAAAATTGTGTTAAAGCAAATCACAACAAGCCACGCTCCCAAGAAGTTCGGACTTTATCTGAAAGGTACAGCTGGTACATACGAGAGTGTGTTCTTTCCACCTTATAACTCTAAGTCCGCTAATGGAGTTGGTTTCTTGAATACTGATGCAGAGAAAAACAATATGCTTGTTGGAGTAACTGAGGATACTTATCTTACTGACATCATCCAAAAAGATTCTGAGAATGATTATTATGTATTAAAAGATGGTGTATTCCAGCCCTGTACTGGCGGTACTTTGAAAGCAGGTAAAGCTTATCTGAAAGTTCCTATTGGCACATTCCCCACGAACCCTTCGGCACCAAATCTCATGGTGTCTTTTGAAGGCGATGATGATGCTCCGACTGGCATACAGACAGTTGGCAATGAAAGTGAAAACGCTGAGTGGTACAGTCTGGAGGGTGTCAAGACATCATCTCCAAAGAATGGTATATATGTAAAGAACGGAAAGAAAATCATTGTAAAGTAGCAAAGGAAAATAAAATTATGAAAGCAATTTATTTGAAACCAGAAACCGAAGTCATAGAAATCATTACTGACGGACAAACGATGCAGTCTACAAGTGTAAACATTGGCAGGGAAGGTACTGATGCTGGTGATGCTGACTCGCGTGGTGGCCATGGATTCTTTGATGACGAAGATTAATACTAACAATAATTCCTAAAGCATATGAAAAAACTCATTATGACCTCAGCCCTGTCCATGGTGGTTACCACGATGTTGGCCAACCCCATCGGACGCGATGCCGCCATGCAGAAGGCACAAGCTTTTATGCAGGACGTGAATCCTAAGGCCACACTCAACATGGCCCCTGCTCCTCGTAAGGCTATGGGAAAAAATGGCAATCAGGCCTACTACATCTTCAATGCTGAAGACAATCAGGGCTTCGTCATTGTTTCTGGTGATGACCGTTCTGAGGAGGTGCTCGGCTATTCTGACACGGGCTGCATTGACTTGAACAATATGCCGGATGCATTGCGTGACATGCTTGATTGTTTTGTTGACGAACTTCAAGAGCTTGATGAGGCTGGCATTACTTCGCCCGAAGCTTTTAGCCGTGGTGCCAATAAAGTTGTGTCTACAGGACGTCATCCCATTGCACCGATGACTACTTCCTTGTGGACTCAAGGTGCTCCTTTCAACAATCAGCTGCCTTATTACACAATAGAAGGTTATACAAACCAGCGTCCTCCCGTGGGATGTGGTATCTGTGCTATTGCCCAGATGATTTATTTTTGGAAATATGCCCACATGGAATATGACATTCCCAGCTATGAGCAGAACACCAAGGTATTTGTAGGAACCATGCCCGCACTTGAGAAACGGGAGTGGGACTTTAGCAAGCTTTACGACACTTATTCGTATTATTCTAGAGACACCTATATCGGTACTTTCATGAAGTATATTCTGACAGCCATGCAGGCGAGGTTCGGGTCAACAACTGGTACATCCACTTCGCCCGACAAGGTGAAGGCTCGTATAGAGAAATACTTCAACTATAAGATGAACTATGTGCCCAGAGCAAATATCAAACCTTATGAATTCGAGGATTTTACTTATAACGATCTTCGTCAGGGCATGCCTGTCCTCATGGAGGGTACAGCCAGCTCTGGTGGTCACTACTTCATCGCCGACGGCTATAGTTACGATGGTTTCTTCCATTTCAATTGGGGATGGGAAGGTCTGTGCAATGGCTATTTCCGCCTGTCGCCTTTGTCGTGCCATAACTATGCTACGTCACATGCCTATTCAAAGGTTCTCATCGGTTATTTTGGCTTCCGTCCTAACGATGGACGTCTGGATAATAATGAGGATCCTACGAAGAATTACCATTCTTATGAGACGGTTTATAATTATGTAACAGGCATGCGTACATTGTGTTTTTATGATGGAACAAAAGTTGATCCTTCTAAGGATATTGCAAACAATGACTCTCTTATCTATAGCAACCAAACTGCAAAACGTGCAAGCGACGGTACATTCAGCTTCGGTAAGAACCAAATCAGGACCTATCTGGAGAATTGGACAGACTTGGAGTTCACCATGAAGCGCATATTCGATACAGAGTTCGCTATCCTTGATAAAGATTACAACGTTATTGGTACGTTTGGCACAAAGAAAGCTACTATTGCAGCAAATAAGAAATTAGTGGTCTATTACGACTTAAAGAAGATCAAGCTTCCTGCCGGTGATGGCGAATACTATTTCGTGCATCGCAGCAAGGCAAACGCTGCTACTGATGGAGTATTCCATTTTTCTGAAACAAAAGGTACTTACGATCACATTAAGGCTGTCGTGAAAAATGACCAGCTTACTTTGTCGTTGGTTCCTGCCATTGAGTTCGACCTCGCAAAGACAGAACTGATTGGTCAGTGCGCCAAAGGATGGAGAACAGGTGTTCGCTTCTATGCAAAGAATAATTCCTTCAATAAAATGCTGTGGAATTATTCACTCTATCTTGACAAGACAACGCCTGACAAAACTTATATGCAAGACAATAAAGAGCTCTGTCTGCAGGCAAAGAGTTCGGGCTATATTGAACTGGACTTTACTCCCGGCTCAAAGAATGGAACGTTGTTCTTGGTCAATAAGGACCGTGGTGACATCATAGACGCAAGATACAACTTTATGTTGAAGACTGCTGCCACGCCCAACCTCTCTTATTCGTGGGAGATGGATAATGCAAGTGGAAGTACTCTCTATGGCAATGAAATACACGGAAACATTAAAGTCACGAATAACAGCGATGCTGACTTTGAAGATGTGTTCACGCTCATGACGCGCACGGGTACAACAAGCTACAATGGTGCTAATAAATATGTGTGCAGTGTGAATCCCATTCATATTCCTGCTCACGGTTCTGCCTATATCAGCATCGATAAGATGAACTACTCAGACCTCTTCGATGTTTATGATGGAGGACTTGACTATGGCAAGGTTGTATCGTTCTCTCTTTGTAATGGTGAGGGAATAACAGATGACAATATTGTCAGTGAGAAGTCATATACTGTCACCCCTGCTGTTCTCTGGTGGGACAAGACTGGAAAGATGCATGCTGTTGCGCCTGTGACAAACCGTTACACGGTTCCTGCTGAGGCAGTGGCAATCAGCTTTGTTGATTCAAAGTCATCATCTTGGTGGGGCTATGCTATTCCGAGCACTATTACTCCCAATAGCAACCCGAACTGTATTTACTACTTCTACCAGAACAGTCACGCACAGAAATTGACCAATTATCAGTCAAAGAATATTGTGGTGAATGGTGTTGCTCCCAACAACATCCACTTCAGTGATGACTATGCTGCCTACGTGCCCATCACGTTCAAAGCCAACAAGAAGGTGAGCTACACTCGCAACTTCGACTATGGCTATGAGGGCAATAACGATGAGCAGGGCTGGAGTACTATCTGCCTGCCGTTCACCGTGGAGAAAATCCACAATGCGGCTCAGGACATGGATGTTGACTGGTATCACTTCAATGGTGACACGGGCAAGAATTTCTGGCTGCGCAAGTATTACGGTGAGGAGTTCCGTACCCTCTACTATGATTACACAGATGCCTTTGAGGCTAATGTGCCTTATGTCATCTGCATGCCCGGCAACTATTATAAGAAATGGGGTGAGAAATGGTGCCTCACGGGTAAGGATATTGTCTTCAGCGCAGAGAATACCGAGGTTAGAAGTGGCGTGGAGATAGTTGATTGCAATAACTATAATCTTGTAAGCACGACGACAGCTACAAAATATAATGCTGAGAAATATCTCTATGGCATGGATGAGCCTGGCAATAAGTACACCTATCTTTCAACTACGGCCGGTGCTTATAATGGCTATAAGCCTTTCCGCGGTTATCTCACCAGCGAGTCAGCTCCAGAGAAAACAGGCGTCACCCAGATTCGTATTGTACAACGTGTCGGCTTCGACAGCTATGAGGGAGATCTTGAGGAAACTGTAACTGGTATTGGCAGCATGCATGAAAATAGTGCAGCTGAGGCAAGTATCTACAATCTTAATGGTGTGAAAGTTGGTACTGTGAAGAAAGGAAATGAGCGTCAGGCTCTGCAGAATCTTCCCAGCGGTCTTTATATTATCAACGGTAAGAAGTATATTAAATAAGTGCAATGGAAAAGAATAATTATAAGAAACCAGAAATATCGATTTACCGCATGGAACTGCAGCAGATGATTGCAGAGAGTAATCCGTTTGATGGGCCTGGTGGTCCTGGATCAGGTGGTCCTGGATCAGGTGGCCCTGGCATGTCTCGCGAATCACGTGGTGACTGGGACGATGAAGAATAAGCGCACCAACTTTTTTAACTAAATACAGATTTTCTCTCTATCGAGCCGGCAGACTGAAGCGACTTCACTCTGCTGGCTTTTTCTGTACGGATTTTCCTATGGCATCCATACCATATATCATCTCAAGCATGCCGAAAAAGTCTTTTTGTTTGTACTTTTATGTTTTTACACCGACGGGTGGGCGGGGGAGATGCGGAAAAAAGGGGCGATTTGTTTGGATTTGCGGAAAAATATCCCTACTTTTGCAGGCGGAAACAATGAAGCAGAAAGGAATGATGGAAAACATTGCTACCGTGACGCTGAACGACCTCAGCATTGGGTATAAGACGAAACAAGGCACGAAGGTGGTGGCCGACCACCTCTCGGCCAGCATCTGCCGCGGCCAGCTGACCTGTCTTCTGGGGCAGAACGGCATCGGCAAGTCGACACTGCTGCGCACCCTCTCGGGCTTCCAGCCGAGGCTGGAAGGCAGCATCGCCATCGGCGGGCGTGAGTTGGAGAGCTACTCAGACCAGGAGCTGGCCCGACAGGTGGGCGTGGTGCTGACGGAGCGCCCCGACGTGCAGCAGATGACGGTGCGCGAGCTGGTGGCCCTGGGGCGCTCGCCCTACACGGGCTTCTGGGGCCGCCTTAACGATGAGGACGAGCGGCTGACGGATGAGGCTATCGCCCTGGTGGGCATAGGCGCGCTGGCTCCCCGCATGGTGAGCACGCTGAGCGACGGCGAGCGCCAGAAGGCGATGATTGCGAAAGCCTTGGCGCAGCAGACGCCGGTAATCTACCTGGATGAGCCGACGGCCTTCCTCGACTACCCGAGCAAGGTGGAGATGCTGCTGCTGCTCAGGCGTATCAGCCGCGAGGCGGGCAAGACGGTGTTCCTTTCTACCCACGACCTGGAGCTGGCTCTGCAGGTGGCCGACGTGGTGTGGCTGATGAGCCGCACCGATGGGCTGAGCATCGGCACGCCGCGTGAGCTGAGCGACTGCGGCGTGATGGGCCGTTTTCTGGAGCACGGCGGCATCGTCTATGACGCGCAGTCGATGACAATCAGGGTTTGTAAGGAGAGGTAACGCTATGCACTATAAATATATTGTGGAGACAGACGTGAAGAGCTACGTAGACGGCTATCGGGATGCGGAGCGCTTCATGGGCTACTGCAGACAGTGCCGCAACTATGGGCACCGCTATGGCTGCCCGCCGTTCGACTATGACCCGATGGACGTGATAAACCGCTATGAGCACGTGCGCATCATCGGGGTGAAGATTGTGCCCGACGACCGTTCGCTGCCGCTGAGCGAGGCCGACCGGCTGATGGCACCCGTGATAGGCGAGCTGAACGCAGAACTGCTGCAGATGGAGGCTGAGACGGGCGGCGCGGCCTGCGGCTTTGTGGGCACCTGCCCGTACTGCGGCGGAGCACCCTGTGCGCGTCTGGCCGGCAAGCCTTGCCGACATGCCGACAAGGTGCGCCCCTCGCTCGAGGCCTGGGGCTTCGACATCGGCAAGACGGCGCAGCAGATGCTGGGCATCGAGCTGAAGTGGAGCACCGACGGGCTCGTGCCTGAATATCTGACGCTGGTGTGCGGCCTGTTCTATTAGCGGAGTCTGTCGGGAGTGCGAAGAAAAAGGGAGCCGGCACGGTGTCGCTGCGTGGTAAGTAAACGAGGTTGATGCATGCAACGCCAAGATGCACCATAAGTGTTAATCATGTCTGTACCAGCAGGGTTTCTGCAGGCACCGGCTCCCCTGACATTGCTCCGGATATAAAATAAAGCATCTCCCCGGCGCCAATGTCGGTTTTATAAAAATGGTTGTGTCGGTATTTTGCTGCAAATTTAGATAAAATTTTCGAGATTATAAGCCAATCGAGATAAAAATGTGAACAAATTGCCCCGAAAAGTTAGAAATCAAGGCCGACATACGATCAATCCTATTCATTTCGTGCTCTTACGTCACATTTCTTTTGT
>JAGBJJ010000101.1 GCA_017934525.1 Prevotella sp. | reverse complement strand
TTGAGACTCTTCCAGGTCAGTTCATAGGGAGCCGTGTCGGGTATGCGTGTCTCTACAAGCCGGCGCCTCATGTCTACGCCCACCACAAACGAGTCGGGCAGCTCGATGCCGCGCAGCACGTTGACGTCGGTCAGGTCGAACGTGATGACACCGTCGGTCTCCATGATATTCTCCAGGGCGAAGGGGCTTTCCTTGCCTGCCCACGTCAGCAGGTTGGCAGGGCTGGTGGTGTTGCTCAGCTTCCTCACTTGCAGCGTGCCGGGGAAGGGATCGCTGGCCGTAGCTCCCTGGCCGCCGGCGGCGCGTACCATCTCGAAGTAGTTATGGCTGGGGTCGTTGTTCACCGAGTTGTTTTGCCACGGGTTTTCGCTGCTGTAGTCGAGGCGGAACACCAGCAGGCCGTGGCCCGGCAGATAGGCGTCCCACTTGCTGGTGCGCTGACGGTTTTCCAGCAGGAACCACTCTTTCTCCGCAGGCGTCTCGAGCAGGAAGCCCTGGTTCGTATCGCCGATGGCCTGCAGCTCGTAGGCGCCCACCGAGTCGATGGTCTCGGGCTCGCAGAAACCCAGCGAATAACGCTCATAAAGGGTATAACCAGCCGGTGTGCGTGCATTGTTCAGATAGGGTCCGCCGGCCATGATGCTCCAGTCGGCAGGGTGGTTGCACTGTCCGCCGCTGCCCTCATAGTCGGTGTCGTAGAGGTCAGGCAGGCCCAGCACATGGCCGAACTCATGGCAAATGGTGCCGATGCCGTCGAGATGAGTGCCGTAGTGGGTGTAGCCGGCCAGCTCGGTGGAGCAGGCATAGCGCCCCAGGTAGACATCGTCTTTGATGACATACTCCCATGTGTTGGGATTATAAATGACACTGGCGTGAGGCCATATCAGGCGACTGTCGTTGCCCCCGTAGTTGGAGCCCACACCGGCAAAGATGAAGTAGACCATATCGACCACCTGGTCGCCGTCGCGGTCGTACTGGCTGAAGTCTACCAACGAGTCGGCAGCAGTGACCACGTCGAGCATCAGCTGGGCTGATTTGTTGGTGCCGTTGGCAAAATACTGACTGTGTTCCACCGATATGGGGCCCACCACATCAAACTGCGGGGTGAACATGCCGTTGGAGTTGTCGTGGAAATAGTCGCGCACGGAGCCCGTGAAACGGCCGTAGCGCGAGTTGTCGTAGCCGCTGTAGCCTTCCACATTGGCCATGTCATTTACGAGGTCGGCATAGTCGTCGCGCGAGAACTTGCGGTCGCTATACTCTACCAGGATAATCAGTCCGCGGAAGTTGTCGTAGTCATACTGCTGCGCGCGGTGCATGCCACGGGCCCGTGCCTGACGGCTGCGCTCAGCCTGGCGCTCCTTGCGGGCCTGCTCGCTCATGGCCGGCATCTGATATTTGCCGCCGATGGTTTGCAGGAAGGTCACCTCGTCGGCCGTGCGCTCCTGAGCGTCGTGGGCCATCTGGGCCGTAGGCAGCAGCACGCCGCCTGCCTGCCGCGCATAGACGTAACGCCCCTGCGCATCGTTCACCACGGTATAGCCGTCGTCGGTAGTCATGAAGTGTAGATACTCGTCGCCATGGAGCCTGACAGTCACAAAGCTGCCGTCAGGCTGCTGCATGCGCACTGCACCGGGATGGGCTGGGATGGCCATGGTCACTGACAGGTGCATCAGCCACATGCCAATAAGCAAAAGAATTTTTTTCATTGTATAGTATTATGCAAATAGGATGCAAAGATAGGAAAAAGAGTGCAGAAAGCAACCTATTTAACATAAAAAAACACTAAAAAGCCACAAGAGTACATCAGCATAAAGCGAAAAGGCGGCCCGCCGCTTCCCCCGACAGAGGGAGCCAGACAGGCCGTCTTGTGTGTTCACATAGCATTTTAGCTGTCAGTGCATCAGCGCACCACATATTTCTTTCCGCCGCGCACCACGATGCCGCGGTAGCCGCCGTCAACGCGCTGACCGCGCAGGTTGAAGGCGGGGGCGTCAGCTGTGGTGACATTGGCCTCCACCGTCACGATAGCATCAGAGGGGGCCTCCACCTCCACAGGCGACTTCAGCAGCTTCAGCTCATTGATAACCTGCCCATTCACCACATTAGTACCATAGATGGCCGTTACATCGAAATACTTGTCATTGATAGAACTGGGCACCTTGATATTCTTGATGCCGAACACGTTGGCCAGACGGGCACGGTTGTCGCCCGAGACGGCCCAGATGCCACCGTCCTTCACCAGCGTGGCGGCATCAATAACCACCATGTCAGCATAGTCGCTCTCAGATATTTTACTCATCTTCAGCCGTCGGGGCTGAGGCGTGCTTCCCTCGATCACAGCGATGTCGTTCTCACTGGTCTTTCCCTCAACAGCTTTCAGGTAGGGCATCTGGTCGGCACGCACAAAGCGTCCATAAAGTGTTCCATTGACGAAGTTGCCGGCCTTGAGGTTGAAGTCAGTGCCGCTGAGGACGATGGCTCCCGAGGCATCGCGCAGATAGACGTCGCCTTTATTGACATACGTCACCTGGGCATTGTTCAGTTTCACCACACCCTCGGTATTGTCGGCCATAGCCTTGAACGCAGCAATATTGTCGGCCACGTTCTGGGTCTCCACGGTTACAACAGAGGTGGCAGTGAGCCCGTTATCGCTTGTCACGGTGATGCGGCAAGTACCCTCAGCCACACCCGTCACCATACCGCTGGCGTCTACAGTGGCCACGTTGGCATTGTCAGTAGTCCACGTCAGCACGTTCAGCGCCGTAGACGGTGTGAGTGCAACTGCTAATTCTCTCTTGATGCCTACGCCTACGGTAAATGTCTCAGGTAGGTCAATGCCTGTGAGCAAGTAGCTGTTGAAAGCATGGAATGTAATGACGCCCGACGTTTCAGCAATGCAATCAAGACCCATCTGAGTTTTCTTGCCGTCCCAAGTCATCAGGTTGGCCGGCGACGAGGCATAGGTAAGTTCCGTCTTGTTTGCCGAACCAGGGAAGGCCGTAGTAGAAACACTGCCACCGGCGCGCAGCAGCTGGAAATACATGTGGTTCGGGTCGTTGTTTACGCCATTCTGTGCCCATACCATTGCATTGGTTGAGTCCACTCTGTAAACCAGCAGGCCATGAGCCGGGATATAACTGTCCCACTTCTCACGCTGTCTGTTTTCCAGGAGGAAATATTCTTTTTTCTCAGGGCTATTGATGCGATAGCCCGTTCCACATACATTCAGTTTTTCCAGGGTGAAGTCGCCGTCGCCGTCAATAAGTTCAGGAGTGGTAAAGCGCATGATGTAGCGTTCAAAGAGTGTATAGCCACTTGGCGTGCGGCTATTGTTCAGATAGCTGCCCGAAGCCATGATGTCAAAATCGCCCGGATGGTCAGACTCGCCGCCGCTGCCGTTGTAGTCTACATCATAGAAGTCGGGCAGTCCCATCACATGGGTAAACTCATGGCATATGACGCCAATGCCGTCGATGTAGGGGTTTCTCTCAGGGCCGCTCATCTCTGTGGAGCAGGCATAACGGCCAAAGTTGATACCGTCCTTGCGATAGGTGGAATAATACTGGTTGTACACCTGGGATGCATGGGGCCAAAGCAGCCTGGCATCGTTGCCACCAATGTTGGAGCCGCATCCGGCAAAAATGAAATACACCATGTCCACCTCACCGTTTTTGTCGCCGTCGTACTTAGTGAAGTCCACATCGTCGTCGGCAGCGGTCAGGGCATCGCGTATCAACTGTGCCACGCCGTTCTGCTTTTCACCGGGGAAATACTTGCTGCGATTCACCTTGAAAGGACCTGCAATGTCGAACTCAGGCTTGAAGAGTCCGCCCGAGTTGTCGTTGTAGTAGTCGCGTACTGAACCTGTAAACTGCACCTTGGTGCCTTTCTCGTCCACATAGCCAGTATATCCTTCCACGTTCACCATGTCGCTCAGGATGTCCTTGTAGTCGGGTCGCGAGAACTCCTGGTCGTTAAACTCCACCAGAATGATCAGGCCTCGCATCTTCGTATAGTCATAATTAGAAATGCGCATCCGGTCGCGTGTACGCGCCTCGGCAGCACGCTCGCTGCTCAGCTGCTGCTGCTTCAGGGCCGTCATGGGCGGCACAATCGTACTGTTGATAGTAGCCACATAGGCCTGTTCGCGAGCGTCGCGTGCCTCGGGGTCGTGAGCCACATGGGCCGTAGGTATCAGCTCATCGCCCTTCAGGGCAGCATACACATAGTAGCCGCGCTGGTCCTTCACGATGGTCAGGCCGTCGGTCGTCACGTTATAGTGGCGATACTCATCGCCCATCAGGCGCAGCGATACGGTGGTTCCGTCGGGCTGCTGCACCTTTACCACGCCAGGCTTGGCCGGTACAGCCACGGCCATGGCCGAGTAAAACATGAGCGACAGTAGTAAAAATGATAGTTTCTTCATAACTGATGGTGGTAATGAAAAAAGGGTAGTGTGGTAATCTTGATAAATATGCGCCTGTCTTAGGGGTATACAGTTGGTAATACCCAAGACAGGCGCATACAACATTTCAATATAGTCATGAAAAAGTCAGCACTGCAGACTCTCTACAACCGTCATTACTTCACAAAGAACTTCTTGCCGTCCTTTACAACCAGACCCCTGTAGGCAGCACCTACCTTCTGGCCGTTCAGGTTGTAAGCACCATTCACCACGGCCTTAGCCACCTTCACGTCGTCGATTCCCTGCACCTCTTCCAGAGCCTTCAGGGCCTCCTCCAGAGAAGCGTTGCCCTGCAGGACGATGATGGGCGACTTAGAAGTGGCACCCTTGCCGTTGACGAAGATCAGGGCGAAACGACCAGTCTCACCGGCGGGCAGAGGATCGCAAGCCACTCTTGCAAAGACGCGACCGTCGCGGAACTCTCTACCCTGCTGGGTGACCGCTTCAGCCTCTTCAGCCTCAATCTCAGTGACCCACTCGGGC
>JAGBJJ010000100.1 GCA_017934525.1 Prevotella sp. | reverse complement strand
CTCTTGTTCCTGAGATAGCATAACCTTTAAGTTTTATGCTATAAAGGTACAAAAAAATCTGCACATAGCCAAATTATTTCATGACTATGTGCAGCCTTTAATTGTTAAAAAGAGTCTATAGGGACTTTTTCAGTGCCCTCAGGACAGGCGGGGCTTTGACTCTGCATGGGAAGGCGACACGGATAACAACGACATGAGGCAATACAAGGCATCCTCTTACACATAATTGATGACAAAAGCAGAGCAGGAGCGTCATATTAATGTAAAGGTTGAAGAATGAAGTTCTAAAAAGCAAAATCCTATTTATATTTATAATCTGTGATTACTAACCAAAACAAATGAACATGAAACAAACATTGAAAACCTATCTGGCTTATGGCATGGTAGCAGCTTTGTTAGTGCCCGCCACGGCACTGGCCGACACGGCGACTACCCCCAGCAGGCCTGCTGCCGCTCAGCAGGCCAAGGCGATTAAAGGTAATGTGGTCGACGAGAATGGTGAACCCATGATTGGCGTCACCGTGAAATTCGTCGGAGGAACAGGCGGCACCGTCACCGACATCAATGGCGACTTTGCCCTCCAGGCCGCTCAAGGCCAGCAGTTGCAGTTTAGCTACACTGGCTACAAGACGCAGACGCTCACTGCCAGCAATGGCATGAAGGTACAGATGGAACCTGACGCCATGGGCCTCGACGAGGTGGTGGTCATCGGTTTCGGCAGTGTAAAGAAGCGCGACCTCACGGGTTCGGTGGCTCAGATTAAGAGCGACGCCATCCTGCAGACGCCCACCAGCGACGTGGCTACTGCCCTGCAGGGCCGTATCACGGGTCTTGACATCAACGGCAGCGACCTGCGCATCCGTGGTAACCGCTCCATCAGCGGTAACAATGCCCCGCTGGTGATTATCGACGGTGTGCAGGGCGGCTCGATGAGCGACCTGAACCCTGACGACATCGAGAGCATTGACGTGCTGAAGGACGCCTCGTCGACCGCCATCTACGGTTCGCAGGGTGCCAATGGTGTTATCATCATCACCACGAAGAAGGCCGAGGCAGGCCGCTTCCACGTCAGCTATAACGGCTTCGTCACGGGAGCCTTCCGCGAGCAGCATCCTGACTACCGCGAGGGTCAGAACTGGTACGACGCCCGTCGCATAGCCGCTCAAAACGCCGGCACATGGACCAGCTCGGCCGACGACCTTGCTGCCATTTTCGGAGGCAGTCCCGAGGCCTACGCCGCCTATCAGGCCGGTGCCTGGACCAACTACGAGGACGAGGTGCAGAAGTCTACTACCTGGAGCACCCGCCACAGCATCACCCTCTCTGGCGGTAACGACAAGACCACGGCCCGCTTCAGCGTGGGCTACGCCAAGCGCGGCAGCAAGTGGAAGGAGAGCAAAGGCAACGACCGCTACACGCTGCGTGCCAACATCGACCACAACATCCGCAAATGGATTAGTGGCGGTGTCAACTTCCAGCTCACCCACAACCGCTCTACACGTTCGGCCTACGAGGAGGCCTCTACCACCGATATGCAGCTGGGTTCGCCCTACGGCTACTACGACCAGGCCTCGAGCAAGTATATCATTGGCAACGAGATGGTGGAACGCCCGCTCGACGCCGGCGGCTATGTCAACCCGCTGATCAACAAGCTCGGTGGCGACCGCTATAGCCGCGAGACCTACGGCACCAATGTCGTAGCCAACGGCTATCTTGACATTCATCCCATAGAGGGACTCTCGTTCCGCACCCAGGTGAATGCCCATATCACCAACTCCAACGACGGATATTTCACCGCCGGCAACTCGGCCACACAGACCTACAACGGCACGAAGGTGACCTCGGCCACCGAGACCAAGACCAACGGTCTGTACCTCGAGTGGAACAACGTGCTGACCTACCGCTTCGTGCAGCTGCCCGAGGACCATCACCTCAGCCTCACCGCACTGACCACCTGGAACCGTCGTAAGTACGACGAGCTTTGGGCCAACTCTATCGGTCAGACGCTCGCCTCCAACCTGTGGTGGAATCTGGCCAGCAACGATGGCGGTGCAGGCCACATGACCCACGACAGCATGTACGAGCAGGAACAGAATTTCTCGTATGCCGCCCGCGTCAGCTACGACTGGAAGAGCCGCTACCTCTTCACCGCCTCGCTGCGCCGCGACGGTGCCTCGCGTCTGGCCGAGGGTCACAAGTGGGAGTGGTTCCCCTCTGCCGCCCTGGCCTGGCGTGTCAGCGACGAGCCGTTCATGCAGAAGACAAAGTCATGGCTCGACGACCTGAAGCTGCGTGCCACCTACGGTGTCACCGGTAACTCCGGCATCCCCGTCTACGGCACCATGTCGGGTGTGATGTACTACAATACCAAGCTCGGCTTCCAGGACACCCAGGTGGGCCGCTACGAGCTGGGCGTGCCCGACGGCAGCAACTATATCGTGGCCAACAAGGACACCAAGTGGGAGATGTCGACCACCTTCGACCTGGGCTTCGACCTCGTACTGCTCAACAATCGTCTGAGCGTCACCTTCGACTGGTACACCACCAAGACCAAGGACCTCATCATGGCCCGCAACCTGCCCACCACGTCAGGTAACGACGGTGCCTTCCAGACCTATACCAACATCGGTTCTACACGTAACACCGGTGTCGAGATAGCCATTAACAGCCGCAACATCGTCACCAAGGACTTCAGCTGGAACTCCACGCTGACCTTCTCGGCCAACCGAGAGAAGATTCTCGAGCTCTACGAGGGCAACGAGCGCATCACCATGGGTAACAACACCCCCGAGAACACCACGCTCATCGTGGGACAGCCCATCAAGTCGTACTACACCTTCGACTACCAGGGCATCTGGAAGACCAGCGAGGCCGACGAAGCTGCCAAGCTGTTCACCGACGCCAACAAGACCACACCGTTCAAGCCCGGCGACATCAAGGTGGCCGACATCAACGGCGACGGCTGGATTGACCAGAGCACCGACTACACCTACGTAGGCTCACAGTCGCCCAAGTGGTTTGCCGGTTTCAACAACGACTTCCGCTACAAGGACTTCGACCTGAACATCTACATCTACGCCCGCTGGGGCCACTGGGGCGACAACCCCCTGGCCGCCTTCAACCCCCAGACCGGTGGCAAGTACACCACGATGGACTACTGGGTGGCAGGCACCAACGAGGGTGGCTCGTTCCCCGCCCTGATGCAGAACTACAACTTCTACGACTACAAGGGCTATACCGCCTACTGGTATGTCAACCAGTCGTTCATCAAGGTAAAGCGCATTGCCCTGGGCTACACCTTCCCCAAGAGTGTGCTCAAGGCGCTGGGTGGCATCGAGAAGGTGCGCGTCTACGCCACCGTCAACAACCCCTTCTGCTATGTCAAGAGCGACTGGATGAAGCACTTCGACCCCGAGGGCGAGCAGCGCAGCATTACGTTTGGACTGAATGTTAATTTTTAATGGGACACAACAGCTATGAATAAGTTCAGAAAATATTTCATGGGAGCGCTGCTTCTGGGCGCTGCCACCGTCGGTCTCACATCGTGCGACCTCGATGAGTACAACCCCTCCTCCGAGAGCGAGGAAGCCGTCTTCGCCACCGAACAGGGCATGGAGGGTCTCGTCAATCAGATGTATTACAACTTCCGCTGGAAGTACTATGGCCGTGAGGACCCCGTGCTCTACTTCGAGGGTGCCGGCGACATCTGGGCCAACATGCCCGACAAGTACACCTACGGCATGCAGCTCACCCGCTTCATTGACCTGCAGGGCGACCGCGGTCAGGTGAAGGGAGCCTGGAACCGAGTCTACGACATTGTCAATCTGGCCAATACCGTGCTCGACAACCTGCCTTCTACCGAGGGCCTCAAGGACGACACACGCGCCGACTTCGAGGGCGAGGCCCGCTTCATGCGCTCCTACGCCTACTGGTGGCTCGTAGAGTGGTTTGGCGACATCGAGATGCGCACCCACGGCACCAGCTCGCCCACCTTCTCGTCGCAGCGCACCGACCGTAAGGTAATCTACGACGAGGTGATTATCCCCGACGCCGAAGCTGCCACCAAGATGTTGCAGGTAGAGCCCTACAAGGGCCATGTGGGCCGTGCCACCAAGAAGGCCGCCTACGCCCTGCTGGCCCGTGTGGCACTGTCGCGTGCCCAGTACGAGTCGCAGGGCAGCAGCGAGCAGCGCGCCTTCTACCAGAAGGCCTACGACGCCGCCAAGTACGTCATGGACAACATGTCGTCGCTGGGCATCAAGCTCTACCCCACCTACGACGAGATATGGCAGGCCAAGAACAACAAGACCAACACCGAGTATCTCTTCGTTGTGACCCACTCCAGCAACTCGTCGCTCAATGCCAACTCCGGCAACCCCAACCGACTCCACATGTACTGGTCGCCACGTCTGCTCAACCGCTTCGGCAACACCCAGACCGCTACCAACTGGGAGTATCCGCGCGAGAGCGTGCTGCTCTGTCCCACATACTATCTGCTCAACCTCTACAAGGACTGGGACCTGCGCTACGACGTACTCTTCCAGGAGGAGTTCCCCGTCAGTGCCGACAGCTGGACATGGAACGAGGAGCAGGCCGTCACCAACTATCAGAACTCAAAGACCCTCGTAGGCAAGACCCGCAAGAAGGGCGAGACGGCCCTCATCATCACCCGCAAGGCCATGACCGCTGCCGAGCGTGAGGCGTATGCCCAGCAAGGCATTGCCGTGGTCAGCGCCGACATGATCTACGACCTGCGTGCAGGCAAGGTCACCCCGATGGGCGGTGCCCGCATCCGCGACCTCAACGGCGAGAACGGCGACGACTATCCCTCGTCGGCATGGGTATACACCTCGTTCCCCCGCTTCCGCAAGTATCGCATCTGGGACCGCGACCCCAACGGCACCTTCCTGCTCACCGCCGCCAACGCACAGGTGGGCTATGCCGACGTGCCCATCTTCCGCTATGCCGAGATGCCGCTCATCGCTGCCGAGGCACAGATTGCCATGGGCAACCCCACCGAGGCCGCCTCTATCATCAACGACGAGTCCCGAGGCATCCGCACCAGCCGTATCCTGAAGCCCGGTCACAACGCCAGCGAGATGAAGGTCAGCGCCAGCGACATGACCATAGAATGGATTCTCGAGGAGCGTGCCCGCGAGCTCTGCGGCGAGTGGCTGCGCTGGTTCGACCTGAAGCGTACCCGCCATCTGGTGGACTACCTCAAGGGACACAACCCCTCCATGCGCTTCGACCAGCCCGTCGATGAGCACAACTACCTGTGGCCCATCCCCACCGACTTCCTCGACAAGATCGAGAACGGCGAGGAGTTCGGGCAGAACCCAGGGTACAACCCTTATACTAAAACAAAATAAAACGACTTTCTAAAAGAATCCCAGAAGCCTTACCTCGCTTCTGGGATTCTTTTCATGGTCTGGTTCCATGTTGGTTCCACTCTACCTCCATTCTATCTCCATTCTACCTCCATTCTATCTCCATTCTATCTCCATTCTATTTTATGGAGGCAGAGTGGAACCAGCTTTTTCATAAAAAAAGAGCTGCGGCTTGTGCGCGGGCGGGTTTCCCGGTGTCGGTGAGGGGTATGGCGTCGACGTGAAGGAAGCGCCGCGGCTGCCAGTAGCGTGGAAGCACGTCACGGCAAATGCGGCGCACGGCATCGAGGTCGGCATCCTGGGTGAGCAGCACCAGCTGTTCGCCCAGACGGTCGTCAGGGGTCTTGCTGACGAGGAAGGGCTGAGCCAGATGCGGTTGCAGCAGCTGCTCTACCTGTTCTATCTGTATCTTGATGCCCCCAGAGCAGCAGACGTTGTCGCGACGCCCGAGGATGCGGAAGCGGCCGTCGGGACGGAGCTCGGCAATGTCGTTGGTCTGCAGCGGCCCGTCGTGGACGGCCGGGGCGTCGATGACAAGACAGCCGTCGGCGTCCTGCGCGAGGGTGACGCCCTGGAAGGGTGTGTACCACGGGGAGGCGTCGGGGCCGTTAAGCGGCCGTAGGGCGATGTGCGACAGCGTCTCCGTCATGCCGTATGTGCTCCAAACATGGTTGGGGAAGGAGGCCAGCTGGCGCGCCATGTCGTCGTGGACGGCACCACCGCCGATGATGAGGTGGCGCACCTGACGGAGTCGCTGACGGCCCGAAGGGTCATTCAGCAGGTTATAGACCTGAAGGGGCACCATGGCGGCAAGGTCGATGGCGCCGTCCCACTCAGGGGTGCCTTTGGGTTCGACGCTGACCAGACGGAGTCCGCAGGTCAGTGCGCGCACCACCATCATCTTGCCCGCTATGTAGTCGAGGGGCATGCAGAGCAGTGCACTGTCTCCCTCGTGCAGTCCTAAGAACCGACAGGTGATGCGCGCCGAGGCTTGCATACGGCGTTTCTCGACGAGCATGGGCTTGGGGCTACCCGTGGAGCCGCTGGTATGCACCAGCAGCGTGGGACTGGCATCGTGCCACTGGGCTATGAATGACTGGAGATCCATAGGCGGGCATTACGTATTTCCAAGGGCATGGGTATGTTGTCGGTAAAGAGCTGTCCGGTGCCCAGCCCTTGCGGACGGGTGATGGCAGGACCGTAGACGTGGCTGCAGAACTGGGCGATGGCAGAGAGTCCGACGTTGCTCTCGAGGGCTGACGTTATCCATGAGCCTATCTGCATGCTACGGGCTATGTCTATCCACTCGCGACAGCCTGCCATGCCGCCGTGCAGCGAGGGCTTGAGCACGATGTAGCGTGGCCTAATGATGTTCAGCAGCTGGCGTTTCTGCTCCGGGTCGTTGACGCCGATGAGCTCTTCGTCAAGTGCTATGGGCAGCGGCGACTCGCGGCAGAGGTCGGACAGCATGCCCCACTGTCCGGCACGTATGGGCTGCTCAATGGAGTGCAGGGCGTACTGTGACAGCAGCTCCAGCCGGTAGAGCGCCTCGTCGGGCGTGAAGGCTCCGTTGGCATCGACGCGCAGCTCGACGTCGAGAGGCCCGAAGCGCTGGCGTATCTGCCTGAGCAGGGCCAGCTCGGAGTCGAAGTCGATGGCACCAATCTTCAGCTTGATGCAGCGGAAGCCTTGCTCCAGCTTCTGCTCTATGCGCTGACGCATCTCGTCGAAGGTACCCATCCACACCAGCCCGTTGATGGGTATGCCCTCCTCGCCACGGCTGAAAGGGGTGTCGAAGAGCAGGGGGAGCCCGCCTTGCGAGTGCGGCGTTGCGTGGAGTGAGAGCCATGCCGTCTCCAGCCCGAAGAGCATGGAGGGGTAGTCGCGCAGGTCGTCATAGGGTATCTGGCCCGTCTGCTGCACGATGTCGCAGAAATGGCGCAGGACGGACTCGTAATGAGGTATGTCGTCGCAGCTGAGCTGCGGCAGTGGAGCACACTCCCCTACTCCTGTCCGCTCTCCATCGGACATCGTGACAAGCCATATACGGCGCTCGGTGTACACACCACGGCTGGTGCCGGCAGGCTGACGGAAATGGAGCTGACGCTCCTCTATATTTACTTTTATTGACATGATAATATATTATTGAATTGTATCGGGTTTAAGACAGAGTAACGTTGAAGACATAGTAACTTTAAAGACATAGTAACATAATAACAGATTGAAGACGGAGTAACTTTAAAGACATAGTAACATAATAATCTAATTTCCGCAACACTATAATTTAATATTTTTTATAAGCACCTGAGCAACAAAAAGTTGCTCAGGATTTTGCCATGTCAGAAATTTCACTTATCTTAGTGTTGCAAATAAAAAACAAATAAAACTCTGAATGACATG
>JAGBJJ010000099.1 GCA_017934525.1 Prevotella sp. | reverse complement strand
TTATTTGCGCAGGAACTGCACGGCTTTCTCAATGAGCGGATACATGACGACGTCGTCGGAGATGAAGGGCACCTCCTTGCGGAAAGCCTCGTGAATCTTCATGATGGCAGGCGACGACTTCTTGGGGAAGCGGAACTCCAGAGCCTGTGCGGCGTTGAAGAGCTCGATGGCCAGCACGCGCTCGGTGTTGAGCACCACCTTCTGCAGCTTGATGGCTGCGTTGGCGCCCATCGACACCAGGTCTTCCTGATCCTGGCACGAGGGAATGCTGTCAGTAGATGCCGGCATGGCCAGTGTCTTGTTGAGGCTCACCACCGAAGCAGCCGCATACTGCGTAATCATGAAGCCGCTGTTCAGACCGGGGTTGGCCACCAGGAAATCGGGCAGACCGCGCTGGCCGCTGATAAGGCGGTAGATGCGGCGCTCAGAGATGTTGGCCAGCTCGCTCATGGCTATCGAGAGGAAGTCGATGGGCAGGGCGATGGGCTCGCCATGGAAGTTGCCTGCTGAGATGATGAGGTCTTCGTCGGGGCAGACGGTGGGGTTGTCGGTAGCCGAGTTGATCTCGATATCGATGACCGACTTCACGTAGGCCAGCGTGTCCTTCACGGCGCCGTGCACCTGCGGCACGCAGCGGAACGAGTAGGGATCCTGCACGTGCACCTTGTGCATCTTGATGAGCTCGCTGCCCTCCAGCAGCTGGCGCATGTTGCGGGCCGTGTCAATCTGACCCTGATGGGGGCGCACGGCGTGGACGGCATGGGTGAACGGCTCAATACGTCCGTCGAAGGCGTCGAGGCTCATGGCGGCAATCTTGTCGGCCCAGTCGCTCAGACGCATGGCCTGCAGGATAGCCCACACAGCAAAGGCGCTCATGTTCTGCGTGCCGTTGAGCAGGGCCAGGCCCTCCTTCGAGGCCATCTCGATGGGCTGCCAGTTCATGCGGCGCAGCATCTCGCCGCCGCTGATCACCTGGCCGTCGGCCATCTCCACCTCGCCTTCGCCGACCAGGGGCAGGCAGAGGTGGGCCAGCGGCACAAGGTCGCCTGAGGCTCCGAGCGAGCCCTGACGGTAGACGATGGGCGTGATGTCGGCATTGAACATGTCGACCAGACGCTGCACAGTGTCGAGCTTCGACCCCGAGTAACCATAGGAGAGCGACTGGATTTTGAGCAGCATCATGATGCGCACGATGTCTTTCGGTGCGCGCTCGCCTACGCCGCAGGCATGGCTCTTCATCAGGTTGACCTGCAGTTGCGACAGCTGTTCTTTGCTGATGCTCACGCGGCAGAGCGAACCGAAGCCGGTGGTGACGCCGTAGACGGGCTCCTCCTGTGAGGCAATCTTCTCGTCGAGATACTTGCGGCAGCGCACGATGCGCTCACGGGCATCGTCGCTCAGTGCCAGTTTGTAACCTTGGTTGATAATTTCGCCGACACGCTCTATCGAAAGATGGTCGGCTGAGATGTGATGAATATTCATAGCGTGCTTTATTAGATTTTTTCCGGCTGCAAAGGTACTTATTTTATGGTGAAGAGCCAAACGTAATGTCTATAAAAGTGTTAAATGTGGGGAAGTTTTCCTCCCCCACGTGCTTTTGCATTCCTATGTCGGAACGGCTCAGAAGGGATAGCCGATGGCGATGTGGAGAGAGTGCATGTCCTTGAAGCGCGGTATGTTGAAGTAGCCGCTCTTGCCAGTGTCGTAAGGCAGGTGGAGGCCAAAGCCCCAGTCTGCGCGCAGCACGAGGAAGTCGAGGTCGTAGCGCAAGCCTATGCCGGTGCCGGTGGCCAGTTCGCGGAAGAAGCGGCTGGCGCGCAGGTCGATGCCGCTGAAGTAGCTGTTCCAGGTGTCCACGAAGTCGTGGTCTTGGCCGTCGTCCTGCGGCAACAGCCAGTCAGCCGAGCTCCACACGTTGCCGGCGTCGAGGAAAAGGGCTCCGTAGAGGTTGCCGAAGAGCCGGCGGCGCAGTTCGAGGTTCATCACCAGCTTGGTGTCGCCGTTTTGCATGAGGTAGGAAAACTGTCGGTCGCCGGGGATGCCCTTGAAGCTGCCGGGACCGATGCTGCGCACGGTGAAGGCGCGGATGCTGTTGGCGCCGCCCACGTAGAAGTTCTCGCTGAAGGGTGCCTCAGTGCTGTTGCCATAGCTGTAGACGATGCCCGCGTTGACATGGCCCACCAGCTGCGTCTTTGCGTCGAGTGTCCACGTCTTGGTGAGGTCGGTCTCCACACGCACAAACTGCGAGTAGGGGTTCTTGAAGAGCGTCTTGCCCTGCTGGCGCCAGCCGTTGCCCTGAATGACGAGGTCGTAGAGGGCGGTGAGGTTGCCCGACTCCTCGACGGTTATTTCCCAGCGCAGAGGATTCTGCTTTGCTGCAGGCGAGGCATAGGTGTAGGTGTAGCGCATCTTCGGGATGAAGTAATCGCTCATGGTGGTTCGCAGATAGGGGTTGTAGCTGAGCAGCGAGTCGAACTTCGTGGTGTGGCTGTTCATATACTGATACTTCAGCGTGAGCGGTGAGAACTCATGGCGGCTGCTGACCGATGGCTGCCAGCGGTAGGTCCATTCGCCTGACACGATGTGCATCTTGTAGTAGGAGGGACGCCGCACCACGTCGCTCGACACCTTGGCGATGGTCCAGGGCGTGGTGAAGAAGCGGCGGGGGCGCCGACGCTGTCCGCTGCGGGTGCGTCGCGGCCGTTCGCGCACGATGAAGGGTGCCACGATGCGTGGAAACTCGATGGCCGCGTCGGCACCATACTGATAGGAGTTCATGTCGGAGCCGCGCCCGCTGGTCTGCCATTCATAGGCCCCATGTAGGTTGACGTCAATCTTCTCGGCGCCGCGGAAGGCGTTGCGCTTGGTGAAGCCAATCTTCAGCTCGGGCCCCAGTCGGCCGATGGTGCGGTTGATGAAGTTAGCCTCTACGTAGAAGTCGTAGGGCTTGTCGAAGGTGCAGGCCAGCGTCATGTCGAGCGTGTCGGTGCCGGCGCGTGGTGCCAGCTGCAGGTCGACGCTGGAGAAGACGCCCGTGGCATTGAGCTTCTGGAGTGACTCCTGATAAGCGTCGTAGCTGAAGAGCTGGCGCGGACGCAGCTTCATGTCGCGCAAGATGACCCTGGGGCGGATGGGCGAGCGCTTGCCGGAATAGAACACCTTCAGGAAGCGGCGGCCGATAGAGTCGGTGGGCTGCTCCATGAACGAGCGTCGCAGCTGCACCCTGACGTTGCCCATATACCAGGGGCGCAGTGCCTCGGCGGGCAGCGAGTCGGCCAGCTGTAGGCGCAGCTTGGCACGGTTGGCAATGTCGAAGGTGTCAGCCAGATAAGAGGCATAGCCCGGCTGGTAGAAGAAGTAACCGTTGTTGCGGAAGAGGCGCGACAGGCGGGTGCGCTCGGCGTCGAGGTTGGCCACGGCGAAGGGCGACCCCTTGCTGATGCAGGCCTCGTCGAGGGTAGAGTCGATGAGGTGGGTCATGGCTGGGGTGAAGCGCTCGTAGCTCATGGTGTCGACGGTGAAGAGCGTGTCGAGGTTGACGACGTAGCCTATCTTCATCTTCTTGGGGTTCCGCTGCGCCACCTCCTGATAGCTCACCGTGCCGTGCAGATAGCCGTTCTTGCGGAGCACGGAACGGGCCACCGAGGCACGCAGGGCTGGGTTTACCTGGCTCATCAGCACGGGAGCCTTGCCGAAGGCACTGTTGAGCCACTGGCCGAAGCGGCTCTCTGACTGGCTGAAGGCGTTCCACACCCAGAGGCCATAGGGGAAGGGCGTGCGGTAATAGCTTGAGCCGAAGAGGGCGCCGTTAGGTGCGGTGGCCAGGGCTGCCTCCACCTCCTCCTGGGTGGTGCTGAAGTGCCCGCCTGGCTCATAGTTTGTGTATTCTATTTTGGTGAGACCCGTGAAGAGCTGGTCGTCGTCGGGAATGTTCTTGGTGGTGGAGCAGGCGCAAAGGAGAAGGACAAAGGCCATGAGGCAACCTACGCCCAGTCCCTCGCCAGGAGAGGGGAGCTTGGATTGACTTATGAGCGTGGCGGCAATGTGCCGTAGGGTGTTGATGAATGACTTGTTCATGCTCCGTTTCCTGTTTTACTGTTCCGTTTTCTTTTTTTCATTTCCCGTTTCTTCTCTGTTCTCCTTCTCTCCTTCTTCTTTCCTGTTAATGAAGAGACTGTCGGTCTTTACGCCCGTGTGGTGGGTGTTCACGTTCCCCCCTCTTGGAGAGGGGACGGGCAGGTTAGACTTCGTCTTGAACTTGAATATATCCCAGAAGGAGTCGAGCTTACGCTTCCATACGAAGCCGCCGCCGTATTCGCCGGTATAGCCGTCGAGCCAGTCGTAGACGTTCTGGTTGTAGAACAGCTTCACATACTGGTTGGCCGTGGGCGAGAGGCGGTACTCCATCGTGACATTGTCGAAGAACGACTGCTGCTGTCCCTGCATCTCGCTGCCCGTAGACACCTTGCCGCCTACCTGCACCTTCAGGCGGTTGTTCCAGAAGCGCTTGGCGAAGCGGAATGAATAGTCGGTGTGCATCTGTCCGCTGGCGTCGGTGGTGTTGTCCAGTCCGATGCTCAGGTCGAGAGTCTTCAGCGCGCCGGCCGTGATGTTGTTGATTTCGCTCTCGAGGAACGAGCTGAGAGCCGAGTTCATGGAGAAGCCGCTGGTGTTGCCGTCGGCCAGATACATGCCCGTGGTGAGCATGGTGACGGCCAGCTTTCCGCGCTGCTCGGTAGACATGGCGCCGAGCTCGCTCGAGATGGCCATGTCCTCAGGGGCATCGATGATAAACTCCAGTCCCATGTCGTTGAGGGTCTTGGTGATGACCACGCCGCAGTCGAACGCCACGTTGCGCGACTGCTCGCCCTCCCTGCCCACGGTGGCCTTGGTACGCTCGGTGGCGGTGAGGTTGAGGCGCGGGTTCATCGGGTCGCCGGTGAACTCGACGTAGCTGCCGTCTTGGATGGTGAACGTCTTCAGCGGGATGACGGGCAGCGAATACTTCATCTCGCCGCTGTTCATGGTGTAGCGTCCGTTGAGGCGTATGCCGTCGCCATTGTAGCGCATGCGCAAATCGCCGCCGCCGTAGAGGTCGATGTAGTTGGTCTGGTCGGTGTTGAGGTAGCAGTCAACGTGGGTGCCCTCGTCGATAGCGATGGCCAGATCCATGTCGAGGCCTTCGGGGGTAGGCTTCTGCACGGAGGTCTGCGTGCTGTCGTTGAAGTCGGTGAACTTGACGAGCTCGTCGAGCTGGTTGTCGGTGGACAGCGGCGAGTCGAGAAGGATGTAGTTCAGGTCGGTGGTGCCCAGCACGTCGAGCTTGCCGCGCATCTTCAGCTTGTCCATGGGACCGTTCATGCGGGCGAAGAAGTTGACGAACATCTTGCCGTAGGCGATCGACTTGGCCGTGCGCTTCGAGTTGATGAGCTGGAAGTTCTGTGCCCTCATGCGCACGTCCATCGTCATGTGGTCGGTGTCGTGGAAGTCGATGTTGCCCATGATGTTCAGTGGGTTCTGGTTGTGGGCATACATGGTGAAGTTTTCGAGCAGCAGCTTCGAGTCGACGATACGCACGGGGTCGTTGTCGAAGCGCAGACGGACGCCGTAGGGCTGGCTGACCAGATAGGCCGAGTCGAGGTAGATTTCGCCCTCAGCCTTCGGTCGGCGCAGCGAGCCCTTCACCGACACCTCGCCCTCGGCATAGCCTTCGAAGCCGAAGAGCTGGTCGGGGATAAAGCCGTTGACAATCTCCATCGGCGTGCGGTTGAGAGTCAGCGTGGCGTCGAGCAGACCGTCGCCCTTGTTCTGGTAGCTGCCGCGGATGGCGCCCACCTCCCTGCCTTCGCGCATGATGATGCCCTCCACGGCGTGCGTGTCGTCTTCGCGCTGCAGGTAGACAAACTCTGTGGCGATGTTGCCCATGGGGCAGTTCTCGTAGCTGAGGTTGTCAATCTGCATGTTGCTGGCCACGGATATCTGCTTGTCGGCATTCATCATGAGGTGATAGTCGCCGCCCAGTGTGCCCGAGATATGGGGCAGGAAAGGCATGGCCTGCGTCAGCTGGTCGAGGTTGAAGCGGTTGAGGCTGACGGTGAGGTCCTGCAAGAGAGTGCTGTCTTGGTTTTCCGAATATATCTTCACGCCGGTGCCGTCGTCGGCCATGAGGTCAACCTTGGCCTGCAGCTTCGAGTCGCGGCGCAGGAAGAGATAGTTGTCTTTGTTGAGGTTGAACTCCTTGTAGCCGATGGTGGGGCGCGCCGGCAGCAGCGTGAAGCGCAGCCCGTCGGGCTCCATGTCGGCCTTGGCGCCGAGTCGCAGCCCCAGGTCGCCCTTGTCGTCGTAGAGCCGTGCGCCGAAGGAAGCCCCGTGCTCCTGCACCAGTCCGTCGAAGATGGCGTTGAATACGAACTGCGGGTTGCGGCGGTTGTTGGTCACCTGTCCGTTGAAGGTGAGTCCCTTCTCCGAGTCGCGCAGCCTCACGCTGATGGTGTCGATGCGGGTAGAGTCGATGTTGAGCGAGTGGACGTAGGCCGTGCCGTTGATGCCCTGGCTGGGTGAGGTCGTAAAGTCAGCGTAGAAGTCTTTGAAGTCTATGCCCGACGAAGCCCGCAGCATGTCGGCCAAGGGGTTGTCGCGGCCGCTGGTGGCATAAATCCTCATCGCGGGCAGCATCTGCTTCAGGCGCGGCTGGTCGATGGTGCGCTGCTCATACTGCGCCCGCATGGTGTCGCCGAGGGCTGTGAGCTGGCTGAGCAGCCGTTTGTAGCCGCCTTGCGCGTCCATCTTCACGATGAGGTTGCCGCTCTGTATGCGGGCCAGGGTGGTGTCGCGGCTGGTTTTGATGACGAGCCCCACATCCTTCGGGCGGTAGGTCTTCACCGAGTCGCGGATGTAGAGGTCGCCGATGAGGCCCGTCACGCTGTATCGCTCGTCGAGGTCTGACGATACGTCGATGTGGCCGCACATACCGATGGTGAGCGGGTTGCTGCTCAGTCCGAGGCGGTGCAGGTCGAGCCTGCTGAGGTCGGCGCCCATGGTGGCTTCGATGCTGTTCTGCTTCTGCTTCTTGCTGCCGAGCGATGAGAGCAGCGCATCCACGTCGACGGAGCCGTCGAAGAGGCTGTTGCTGCCCGTCACGTGGGCCAGGGCATGACCGTTGCTGAGACGTGCCGTGGCTTGCATGTTGCCGAGCGACAGGTGTCCGTACTGCAGGTGGTGTATGTCGGCCTTGGCATCGAGGTGGCTGGAGCGGCTCATGAAGTCGGTGCCCTGTCCGCGCAGGCTGACGTCGGCGGTGAGGTGATAGAGCGAGTCGTGGGGCATGAAGGCATGCAGGTTCAGGTCGCTCACCTTCACGTCGGCGCTGTAGCTCATGGCCTTCTGGTCGAAATAGCCTTTGGCGGCCACACTGCCCTTGCCGTGGCGGGCCACGACGTCGGCCCTGTAGCGTGAGCCCTGCATGTCTACGCCGCCCTCGAGCGTCATGCCGTCGGGCAGACGGTAGCCCTTGGGCAGGTCGATGAAGTCGCTGATGAGGCGTGCGTCGTAGGCCTGCGCCCTGACGTTGAGCTGCGCCAGCATGTGGGCCGGGTCAGTCAGGTTGCTGATACGGCCGCTGGCCGTGGCATGCAGCACGCGCGGCAGGTCGATGTCGAGGTTTCTCACGTCGGCCTGCTGCAGGTTGCCGTCAACCGTAGCCTTCACGCAGAGCGGGGCCGACGTCATGCGGCGTAGCAAGGGCTGGGGCACGTCGGGCGCCAGCAGCTGCAGGTCGGCCTTGCCTATCTGGGCATCGACGTAGGCATGCAGTCGGCCGGGTCTGACGCTGTCGGCCACGCTGAAGTCTACGTCGGCTGTGGCCTGAATGGCGGAGTGAGGCGTGCGCAGCGTCATGTGCTCTACGTGCACGGCCTTGTCGTCGAGCCGCAGCGGACCGCGCAGGTCGGTTATCTCCAGTCCGCTGCGCTCTTTCATGGCTGCATCGCGTATGCGGAGGCCGAGTCCCTCAGGGCGGTAGTCGATGGAGTCGAGCCCTATGCCTATGCCGCTCAGCTGCAGGTGGTTGTAGTCTATGCCCACTGGTTGTGGCGGCTCGTATGGGCGGTCGTAGCTGAGCGTGCCGTCGCGCCAGTCCAGTTTGCCCACGCTGTAGTGGGCGTCGGCCAGGTTGATGCTGCCGTCAGAGGCAGACGCATGCCCCATGTAAGCTTCCACGCGCATAGAGTCGCCCGGCATGTGGAGGTCTACGCGCGTGCGCTCTATATTAATATGGTCGAAGTTTATTTTCCAGAGCGTCTCGCTCGTCGTCGTGTCCACGGCAGCCGTGTCGCTCAGCAGCACCGTCACGTCGGCATCCGCCAGGCGGGCGTCGTTGAGCATGGCGGTGCCCTGGTTGAGGTCGATGCCGTCGGAACTGACGGAGAAGTGGCCCAGGCGACCCTTCACCTGCACATCGGAGATGAGGTCGAGGGAGTTCACCTTGGCATCGTTGAGCTGCAGCTGGCTGACCACCACCTGCTTCTTCAGCAGCGGCCGCAGCTTCACGTCGGCCACGGCCCGCCTGACGTGGGCGATGGTGTCGCCGTCGCGTATGGCCAGCACGCCGTCGACGGCCAAGTCGAGCGGAAACTTCAGGTCTACGTGCTCCACGCTGATCTGCATGCCCGTTTTCTCTGAGGCAATGGCAGCCACCTGACGCACTGCCCAGTTCTGCACGGGCGGCACGTAGAGCAGCGCTGTGAGTATCAAGAATAGCAGAACGGGCGTCAACAGTATGGCCGCAATCCACTTCAGAGTCTTCTTCATTTGCGTGCAAAGTAAGCAAAAAAAACCGAATTGAACGAATTTTGGTTGATAATTGTTGGCGGCGTAACAAAATTTTGGCCAAAATCGAATGAATTTTAGCTATTATTCATTCAATTTTGGCCAAAATTATGCAATAAGTCGCATGCTCAGCGCTCCGAAATCTTGCCGATGCCCGTGCGGTTGAGCTTCTTTTCCCGTGGATTGCCGCTATACTTGAGCGACCCGACCCCTGACACCTCGCCCTTAAGACGCTCGGAGGCGTAGCAGCTGATGCCGCCCACACCGCTCACCTCGGCCTTTACGGCGACGGCCTTCAGACCTTCGGCCTGGATGCCGCCCACACCACTGCACTCCAGCGTAGCTCGCTCGGCATAACCCTGCAGCTCGACGTTGCCCACGCCGCTGCACTCCACGTCGACGGCCGTGGCCTTAAGGTTGTGCAGCTTCATGCTGCCCACGCCGCTGTTCTCAATTTTCAGCTCGCCTGCCTGCAGCGAGTCGGCCTTCACGTTGGCCACGCCCGAATTCTCAATCTTACGCAGACTGGGGGTATAGATGAGGAGCTTCACCTTGGCCGCCTCGATGTTGACGTTCTTGCGGGCGAAGTCGACATCGAGCTCGCCCTCTTCCACTCTAAATTCGAACAGCTCCACGTAGTTGTCGGGGGCGGAGAGCACCACCCGGTAGTCGTCGGCCTGACTCTGGATGAAGGTCACCTGAGAGGCCACCACGTCGATGTCGACCTTGTCGAAGGGGGCTTGCTTGTATTCATTTACCACGATGTTCGGACTCGGCTTTATCTTCTTGCCATGTCCGTTGCCCAGATGAATCTCTACGCACGACGTCAGCAGCACCATCAGACTGCACAGCGTCAGGAGTGAAAAACATTTCTTCATACTTTTTGTCCTTTCGTTTTTTTTGTTTATCGTTTGTCGGTTTGACGTCGCTGCCGCTGGAAAAGTTGCAGTCGGCGAAACTTTTTTTTGTGCATCATTCGCCAGGCCGCTGACAGGAGTCCGCCCCGCATTTGTCATATTAAAATTAATAATGGTGAAATTCTTGTTGGTTTCGCGGAAAATGTGTAACTTTGCACGCAAATATCTAATAACCTGAATTTAAAAATGGAAAAACAAATCATTGAGTGCGTGCCTAACTATAGCGAAGGCCGCGACATGAGTGTTATCAAACAGATTACTGACGCTATTGAGTCGGTAGAGGGAATCAAGTTGCTCGACGTCGATCCCGGCGAAGCCACCAACCGCACGGTGGTGACCTTCGTGGGCGAGCCAGAGCCCGTCTTGGAGGCAGCCTTCCGCGGCGCCCAGAAAGCAGCCGAGCTCATCGACATGCGCAAGCACCACGGTGCCCACCCCCGTATGGGTGCCACCGACGTGTGTCCCCTCATCCCCGTGGCAGGCATCACGCTCGAGGAGTGTGCCGCGCTGGCACGTAAGCTGGCCGAGCGCATGGCCAGCGAGGCCGACATCCCCTGCTATGCCTACGAGGCAGCAGCATTTACGCCTGAGAGGAAGAACCTGGCCGTATGCCGTGCCGGTGAGTATGAGGCTATCGTGGAGAAGCTGACCACCGAGGGCAAGCAGCCCGACTTTATGACCGAGGCCGTGAAGCAGGGCAACCTGGAGCACGCCCTGCAGACGGGATGCACCGCTGTGGGCGCCCGCGACTTCCTCATCGCCGTGAACTATAATCTGAACACTACGTCGACCCGTCGGGCCAATGCCATCGCCTTCGACGTGCGCGAGAAGGGTCGTCCCAAGCGCGAGGGCAACCCCATCACCGGCAAACCGATGAAGGACGAGAAGGGCAACACTATCATGATTCCTGGCACCCTGAAGGGCACGAAGGCCATCGGATGGTTTATCGACGAGTATGGCATCGCCCAGGTGTCGATGAACATCACTAATATGAACGCATCGCCCCTGCACGTCTGCTTCGACGAGGTGTGCCGCTGTGCCCAGAATCGCGGCATACGCGTCACGGGCACTGAGATTGTGGGCCTCGTGCCCAAGCGCGCCCTCATCGACGCCGGCAAGTACTTCCTCGAGAAGCAGAACCGCTCGGTGGGCATTCCCGAGGAGGACATCATCAATATTGCCATCCACTCGATGGGACTGGACGATCTGAAGCCCTTCAACGCCCGCGAGAAGGTCATCGAGTATCTGCTCGAGGACGCTCAGAATGCCGGCAAGAAGAAGCTCGTAGACCTCACCGTGAAAGGCTTTGCCGAGGAGACCTCGCGTGAGAGCCCTGCTCCCGGCGGCGGCACCATCTCGGCCTACATGGGCGCACTGGGAGCCGCATTGGGCACGATGGTGGCCAACCTGTCGAGCCACAAGCCCGGCTGGGACGACCGCTGGAAGGAGTTCAGCGACTGGGCCGACAAGGGTCAGGTGCTGATGACCGAGCTGCTCCACCTCGTCGACGAGGACACCGATGCCTTCAACCGCATCATGGCAGCCTTCGGCATGCCGAAGAAGACCGACGAGGAAAAGGCTGCCCGCTCCGCCGCTATCCAGGATGCCACGCTCTATGCCACGCAGGTGCCCCTCCACACGATGAAGGCCAGCTACCAGGCCTTCGACATCTGCCGCGCTATGGCTGCCGAGGGTAACCCCAACTCAGTCAGCGACGCCGGTGTAGGTGCCCTGGCCGCCCGTGCCGCCGTGCTCGGCGCCGGTCTGAACGTGAAAATCAACGCCGGAAGCCTGAAGGACCGCACTGTGGCCGACAAGCTTATTGCTGAGGCCAACGAGCTCATCGAGAAGGCCAATGCTGCCGAAAAGGAGATTATGGCCATCGTGGAAAGCAAGCTATAGTTGTTTTTTCCCCCAGGAAGGGCCGGCCCTTCCTGGGGAAAAACAACCAGTCTCAATAAGTTTCCCCCCAAAAAAAGAAAAAGCAATGACAACTGAAGAATTCCGCAAAGAAATACAGATGGGCATTCCCGAGGTGCTTCCAGAGATGCCTGCCTACGACACAGAGATTAACCATGCCCCGAAGCGCAAGGACATCCTGACGCCCGAGCAAAAGCGCCTGGCGCTGCGCAACGCCCTGCGCTATTTCCCCAAGCACCTGCACGCGCAGCTGGCCCCAGAGTTTGCTGAGGAGCTGCATAAGTACGGCCGCATCTATATGTACCGTCTGCGCCCCACCTATCCCATGTATGCCCGTCCCATCGACGAATATCCGCATAAGAGCGAGCAGGCTGCCGCCATCATGATGATGATTCAGAACAACCTGGATCCCCGTGTGGCCCAGCATCCCCACGAGCTCATCACCTACGGTGGCAACGGCGCCGTGTTCCAGAACTGGGCTCAGTATCGTCTGGTGATGAAATACCTGAGCGAGATGACCGACGAGCAGACGCTCGTGATGTACTCGGGTCATCCCCTCGGCCTGTTCCCCTCGCATAAGAATGCACCCCGCGTGGTGGTGACCAACGGCATGGTGATTCCCAACTACTCAAAGCCCGACGACTGGGAGCGCGACAATGCCCTGGGCGTGTCGCAGTACGGTCAGATGACGGCCGGTTCGTATATGTACATCGGTCCGCAGGGCATCGTCCACGGCACCACTATCACCGTGCTCAATGCTAAGCGCCTGCACTCTATGGCCGGCGACAAGCGCTCTACGCTCTTTGTCACCGCCGGTCTGGGCGGCATGAGCGGTGCACAGCCGAAGGCCGGCAACATCGCCGGCGTGGTCTCCGTGACTGCCGAAATCAATCCTCTGGCCGCACGCAAGCGCTACGAACAGGGCTGGGTAGACGAGTTGCACGAGAGCCTCGATGAGCTGATTCCCGCCGTGAAGAAGGCTGTCAGCGAGAAGAAAGTGGTGTCAATGGCCTACGTGGGCAACGTGGTCGACCTGTGGGAGCGTCTGGCCGATGAGGACATCGTCGTCGACCTGGGTAGCGACCAGACCTCGCTGCACAATCCCTGGGCCGGTGGCTACTATCCTGTGGGCTACTCGCTCGAGGAGTCGCAGCGCATGATGGCCGACGAGCCTGAGCGCTTCAAGGAGGCCGTGCAGGCTTCGCTGCGCCGTCAGGTGGCCGCCATCAACAAGCTGGCTGCCCGCGGCATGTACTTCTTCGACTATGGCAATGCCTTCCTGCTGGAGTCGAGCCGCGCCGGTGCCGACATCATGGCTGCTGACGGTCACGCCTTCCGCTACCCCAGCTACGTGCAGGACATCATGGGCCCGCTGTTCTTCGACTACGGCTTCGGTCCTTTCCGCTGGGTATGCTCGAGCGGCGACCCGAAGGACCTGGAGACCAGCGACCGTCTGGCTGCCGAGGTGCTCGAGGAGATGAGCCACCACGTGACCGACGACATCAAGGGGCAGCTGCTCGACAACCTCCACTGGATTCGCGAGGCAGGCCCCAACAAACTCGTCGTGGGTTCGCAGGCACGCATCCTCTATGCCGATGCCGAGGGCCGCACGAAGATTGCGCTGGCCTTCAACGACGCCATCCGTCGCGGCGAAATAAGCCGTCCCATCGTGCTGGGCCGCGACCACCACGACGTCAGCGGTACCGACTCGCCCTTCCGCGAGACCTCTAACATCTACGACGGCTCGCAGTTCTGTGCCGACATGGCTGTGCAGAACGTCATCGGCGACTCGTTCCGTGGCGCCACG
The DNA here is from genome assembly GCA_017934525.1 of Prevotella sp. GTDB lineage: Bacteria > Bacteroidota > Bacteroidia > Bacteroidales > Bacteroidaceae > Prevotella. The sequence continues at coordinate 33,178 of JAGBJJ010000099.1, read as the reverse complement.
TGGGTGTCTATCCACAACGGCGGCGGCGTAGGCTGGGGCGAGGTCATCAACGGCGGCTTCGGCATGGTCATCGACGGTAGCGACGAGGCTGACCGCCGCATCAAGAACATGCTGTTCTGGGATGTGAACAACGGCATCGCCCGCCGTTCGTGGGCGCGCAACAAAGGCTCGATGGACGCCATCCAGCGCGAAATGGACCGCACGCCCGAGCTGAAAGTCACCATGCCTAATCTGGTAGACGACTCGGTGATTGACAACATCAAGTTCTAAATAGGGCAGCAGGGGCTGTGTCAGACTATCGCTCTGATACAGCCCTTGTTGTCTTATGACTTTTTTTTATTATTTAAGTATTCAGAGTTGTGTAATTCGCTAATATTTAGTAATTTTGCAGCGTCTTCCGGTCTGCGGGCCAGTTGATGAGATGTTTACTATAAATCTAAACAACCAAAAAATATGATGTCAATGAAAAAAGGAGTATTGTCCCTCATGACAGGCGTAGCCGTTGTGGCAGGGGCTTTAGTGCTGTCGCTCACTTCGTGTGGCGGCAAGTACAAGTACGAAACCGTGAAGGGCGACCCCACCCAGACACGCATCTACACCCTGCAGAACGGTCTGAAGGTCTATCTGAGCGTCAACAAGGAGGAACCGCGCATTCAGACCTACATCGCCGTGCGCACGGGTTCGAAGAACGACCCCGCCGAGACGACCGGCCTGGCCCACTATCTGGAGCACCTCATGTTCAAGGGCACCGATAAGTTCGGCGTCACCGACCCTGAGAAGGAGGCCCCGCTGCTCGACCAGATTGAGCAGCAGTACGAGACCTACCGCACGCTGACCGACCCGCAGGAGCGCCGCGCAGCCTATGCCGTCATCGACTCGCTGAGCCAGGAGGCAGCCAAGTATTTCATCCCCAACGAGTATGACAAGCTGATGTCGGTCATCGGTGCCGAGGGCACCAATGCCTATACCTCGAACGATGTGACGTGCTATGTGGAGGACATTCCCTCGAACGAAGTGGACAACTGGGCCAAGATTCAGGCTGATCGCTTCCAGAACATGACAATCCGCGGCTTCCATACAGAGCTCGAGGCTGTCTACGAGGAGTACAATATCCACCTGACAAGCGACATGGACAAGCAGTTCAACGCTCTCATGGCCAAGCTGTTCCCCACACACCCCTACGGCACGCAGACCACCATCGGCACGCAGGAGCACCTGAAGAATCCCTCCATCACCAATATCAAGGAATATTTCAGAAAGTGGTATGTACCTAACAATGTGGCTATCTGCATGTCGGGCGACTTCAATCCCGATGAGGTCATCGCCACCATCGACAAGTACTTCGGCCAGTGGCAGCCCGGCGACGACGTAGAGCAGCCTCAGTTCCCCGAGCTGGCACCCATCACTGAGCCTCAGGACACCACCGTCGTGGGTCTGGAAGCTGAGAACCTGTGGCTGGGATGGCGCTTCGATAAGGCCAACTCGCTGCAGTCAGACACGCTGCAGGTCATCGAGTCGATGCTGAGCAACGGCACGGCCGGACTCATCGACCTCGACATCAACCAGCAGATGAAGATGCTGCAGGCCGGAGGCGGCTGCGATCTGATGATGGACCACTCGTTCTTCGTGCTCATGGGCACACCGCGCGAGGGCCAGTCGCTCGACGAGGTGCGCCAGCTGCTGCTTGAAGAGGTTGAGAAACTGAAGAAGGGCGACTTCAGCGATGACCTGCTGCCGTCGGTCATCAACAACCTGAAGCTGCAGTTCTACAACATGCTGGAGAGCAACCAGAGCCGCGCACGCATGTTCGTCAACACCTTCATCAACGGCACACCGTGGGAGCAGGAGGTACAGTCGCTCGACCGCATCAGCGGCATGACGAAGGAGCAGATAGTAGCCTTTGCCAACGAGCACTTCCAGAATAACTACGTGACCATCTACAAGCGTCAAGGGGTAGACACCACGCAGAAGAAGATAGACAAGCCTGCCATCACGCCCATCCCCACCAACCGCGACCTGGTGAGCGACTTCGTCAAAGCGATACAGCAGACTGAGGTGAAACCCATCGAGCCCCGCTTCGTCGACTTCCAGAAAGACCTCACCTTCGGCAACATCAACGCCCAGCTGCCCTACATCTATGTGAAGAACCAGGAGAACGGGCGCTTCCAGATGGCTCTGCGCTACGACTTCGGCGAAGAGAGCGACGTGCGCTACAGCTATGCTGCAGAGTACCTCGACTTCCTCGGCACTGACTCGCTCACTGCCGAACAGCTCAAGCAGCAGTTCTACAAGCTGGCCTGCTCGTACGGCATCAACGTAGGTCCGCGCAACATCTCCATCTCGCTCAACGGACTGAGCGAGAACATGCCTGAGGCACTGGCCCTGCTCGACAACCTGCTGCAGAATGCCAAGGTCGACTCCACCGCCTGGCAGATGTACTGCGCCATGACGGCCAAACAGCGCGCCGACCGCAAGCACGACCAGCAGATGAACTTCCAGTACCTCGTGCAGTATGGTCTCTACGGCCAGTACAACCCCTATCGCAATGCCTTGAGCGACGCCCAGCTGGCCCAGACCAACCCGCAGGAGCTGCTCGACCTGCTGAAGAATCTCACGCAGTATCAGCACACCGTGCTCTACTACGGACCTATGAGTGAGCAGGAACTCTCGAAGGCCTTTGAGGCTCATCTGAGCCTGCTGCCCACTGAGTTTGCCGCTGCGCCTGAGGCCAAGCACTATACGCTCCAGCCCACTCCTGAGAACGAGATTCTGCTGGCTCCCTTCAATGCCAAGAATATCTACATGCGCATGGTGCACAACGAGCAGCGCCCGTGGAATGTCGACGAGGCCCCGCTCCACGCCCTCTTCAACGAATACTTCGGCGGTGGCATGAACACCATCGTCTTCCAGGAGCTTCGCGAGGCACGTGGCCTGGCCTACAATGCCTATGCCGCCTACCGCGACCCGCAGTATCAGGGCGAACCTGAGTATTTCTTCACGCACATCATCACGCAGAACGACAAGATGATGGACTGCGTGCACCAGTTCCACCAGATTCTGGACACCATCCCCGAGAGCGACAATGCCTTCAATATTGCCAAGGAGGCGCTGACCAAACGTCTGGCCAGCCAGCGCAACACTAAGTTCGGACTCATCAATGCCTGGCTCATGGCTCAGCAGAAGGGCATCGACTACGACCTCAACGAGCGCATCTACAATGCCCTGCCTGGCATCACGCTGAAGGACATCGTGGAGTTTGAGCGCCAGCAGATGGCTCACAAGGCCTACCGCTACATCATCCTCGGCGACGAGCACGACCTCGACCTGGCCGGACTGCTGCAGTATGGCCCGGTGAAGCGCGTCAGCACGCAGGAGATATTCGGCTACTAAGCCGTGGCTCTCGTGAGTGAGTTTATTTGCAAAAGGCAGGACGTCGCCAAGCGTCCTGCCTTTTTTTGTGGAGATGCTGTGAGTGAAAACGGCCCGACGCCTCCTCGGCACCAATGCTCCTGATGCTCGTTTTTTTAAGTGCTTATAGCTAAAAAGAACGTTCATTTCTTGCTCGAATCGTTTTTTTTAGGTAATTTTGTGGCCGAAAAAGATAACAAAACTACAAATACTCTAATGGCAACAACAACATTCAAGTATGCTCCCATGTTTCAGCTGGGAGAAGACAAGACTGAATATCGCCTGCTCACGAAAGAGGGCGTGACGGTCAGCGAGTTCGAAGGAAAAGAGATAGTGAAGGTCTCCAAGGAAGCACTGACGCTGCTGGCACAGCAGGCTTTCCACGATGTGGAGTTCATGCTGCGCCGTGAACACAACCTGCAGGTGGCCCAGATTCTGCAAGACCCCGAGGCCAGCGAGAACGACAAATATGTGGCCCTGCAGTTCCTGCGCAACGCCGAGGTGGCTGCCCGCGGCATCCTGCCTTTCTGCCAGGACACCGGCACCGCCATCATCCATGGCGAGAAAGGCCAGCGCGTATGGACCGACTTCGAGGACGAAGAGGCTCTGTCGCTTGGCGTGTTCAACACCTTCACGCAGGACAACCTGCGCTACTCGCAGAACGCCCCGCTGACGATGTACGACGAGGTGAACACCCGCTGCAACCTGCCCGCACAGATTGACATTGAGGCTACTGAGGGCTCGGAGTATCGCTTCGTGATGGTGGCCAAGGGTGGCGGTTCGGCCAACAAGACCTATTTCTATCCCATGACTAAGGCCACGATACAGAACGAGGGCACGCTCATCCCATTCCTCGTGGAGAAGATGAAGAGCCTGGGCACGGCTGCCTGCCCGCCCTACCACATCGCCTTCGTCATCGGCGGCACCTCGGCCGAGAAGAACCTGCTCACGGTGAAGCTCGCCTCTATCAAATACTACGACTCGCTGCCCACCACGGGCGACGAGACGGGCCGAGCCTTCCGCGACGTCGACCTGGAGCAGAAGCTGCTCGACGAGGCTCATCGCATCGGTCTGGGCGCACAGTTCGGCGGCAAGTATATGGCCCACGACATCCGTGTGGTCCGTCTGCCGCGTCACGGTGCTTCGTGCCCCATCGGCATGGGCGTCAGCTGCTCGGCCGACCGCAACATCAAAGCTAAGATCAACCGCGACGGCATCTGGCTGGAGAAGATGGATTCGAACCCCTCGGAGCTCATTCCTGCAGAGTATGCCAAGGCTGGCGAGGGTCAGAACACCATCGAGATAGACTTGAATCAGGGCATCGACGCCGTACGCAGGGAGCTGACCAAGTATCCCGTCTCGACGCGCGTCAACCTGAAGGGCACCATCATCGTGGCCCGCGACATTGCCCACGCCAAGCTGAAGGCCCGCATCGACGCCGGCGAGCCTATGCCTGAATATTTCAAGAAGTATCCCGTGCTCTATGCCGGACCGGCCAAGACGCCCGAGGGCTACCCCTGCGGCTCGATGGGCCCGACGACGGCCAACCGCATGGACCCCTACGTCGACGAGTTCCAGTCGCTGGGTGCCTCGCTGGTGATGATTGCCAAGGGCAACCGCTCGCAGCAGGTCACCGACGCCTGCCAGAAGTACGGCGGCTTCTATCTGGGTTCCATCGGCGGCGTGGCTGCCGTGCTGTCGCAGTCGAGCATCAAGTCTATCGAGTGCGTGGAATATCCCGAGCTGGGCATGGAAGCCATCTGGAAGATTGACGTGGAGGACTTCCCCGCATTCATCCTCGTCGACGACAAGGGCAACGACTTCTTCAAGACGCTGAAGCCCTGGGCTCCCTGCCAGAAGTGAAGACTGAAGAGACCCGAACAGAAAGAACAACAATAATCATTTAACGACAAAAAGGCAAAAGGAGTAAAACAATGATGACCGCATCAATAAATAAGGTGACAAGAGTGGCAAAACGGTTTATTCCTCTTTGCCTTTTTGTCTTACTCGCTCTTAACGCCTCGGCAACACGGCCCAGAGGCGGATGGCATGTGCACACGCTGCCCGACGGCACCAAAGTGAGCGTCGCGCTGCGCGGCGATGCCTCGTTCCACTACTACGAGTCAGCTGAAGGGCAGTGTTATATGGCTGCAGAAGACGGAACACTGGTGCCCGTAGGTACGCTGCAGCTGACTCAGGCCAGAGCACGCGCCAAGGTCAGAGCCCAGCTGCCCAGCCTGAAGACCGACTGGGATAGCACGCGCATCTATCGTCAGGCCGTGGTGCTCGTATCGTTTGCCGATACCGACTTCAGCACGGACGACCCCGTGTCGGTCTATCACCGCATGCTCAATGAGCACGGCTACAACGAAGGCAAAGGTCTTGGCTGCGTGGCCGACTACTTCCGCGACCAGTCTGGCGGCCTGTTTAACATCCAGTTTGACGTATTCGGCCCCTATAAGGCGTCGGGCAATGCCCGCTCGTATGCCAGCACAGCCCCGTCGCTCTTTCGCGAAGCCGTACTCTCCGCCATCACAACGTCGGGACAGGACTTCTCCGTCTACGACTGGGATGGCAACGGCGTGGTGGAACAGGTTGTGATTATCTATGCCGGATATGGCGCCAACGACGGCACCGATGCGTCGGCCGGCAGTATCTGGCCCCACACATCCTCTTTTTCTGCCATCAGCTGCAACGACGGCGAGCTGAGGCTCATGAACTACTCGGCAAGTGCCGAGCGCTGGGGCAATGATAAGCTCTGCGGCATTGGCACCATCTGCCACGAGTTCTCCCATAGCCTCGGACTGCCCGACATCTATCCTGTCGATTCATCGACGGATGAATATTCGGTTGTCGACGAGTGGGACCTGATGGACGGCGGCAACTTCGTCAACAACGGATGGTGCCCGCCAAACTACTCGATGACAGAGAAGATGCTGTTGGGATGGGCCCACCCCGTGGAGCTCACCGACACCACTATCGTCAGAGACATGCTGCCCGTCAGCGAGGGTGGAGTGGTCTATCAGGTGAAATACGATGACCACGAATACTATCTGCTGGAGAACCGCCAATGGTCGGGATGGGATGCACGTCTGCCGGGACATGGCCTGCTCATTGTACACGTAGACTACTCTCCCTCGATGTGGAAAAATAACCGGGTGAACAACGATGCCAACCACCATCGCTACGACATCTTCCATGCTGACAACCGCACCTACAACGACTGGGACCTCATCGTGGGTGAAGGAAGCAGCAAGGTGGGAGGGCATAGCCGCTACCTGAGCGGGTCGCCATACCCATACGTCAACGAAGAGGAAGGCATCAGCAACAACGAGCTCACTGATGAGTCGGTGCCTGCAGCGCTTGTCTTTGGCGAAGCGGGATTCATGTCGAGGCCCATTTTCAATGTCAGGGAGTCGGCCGACGGCACCATTTCCTTTGGTTTTTTAACCGACGTCGATCCCGATGCCTCAGCCATCCTGCCGACTGAGTGGCAGACTGTCAGCGACAGCCTCCAGCGCCCGGCCTGCGACTTGCTGGGGCGCCCAGCCACCCACAGCCGCCTGCAGGTGAAGCAAGGAAGAAAGATTATTGTCAGCAAATGACTGTTTTTATAGTTTTAAAAAAATAAACACAATTATGAGACTTATTATTGAACCGAATTACGACTTGATGTCGCAATGGGCAGCAAATTATGTTGTTGAGCGCATCAACGCAGCTAAGCCCACCAAGGAGAAACCCTTTGTTCTTGGTCTGCCCACGGGGTCTTCGCCCATTGGCATGTATCGTGCCTTGGTGAAGGCTTACCAGGAGGGACGCGTGTCATTTAAGCATGTCCTGACGTTCAACATGGACGAGTATGTCGGCCTGCCCGAAGAGCATCCTGAGAGCTACCACTCCTTCATGTTCACCAACTTGTTCAACCACATCGACTGTCCGCGTGAAAATATCCATATCCTCAATGGCAACGCCAGCGATCTGGCTGCCGAGTGTGCCCGCTACGAGCAGATGATTGAGGAAGCTGGTGGCATCGACCTCTTCCTCGGCGGCATAGGCCCCGACGGTCATATCGCCTTCAACGAGCCGGGCTCAAGTCTCTCAAGCCGCACACGCCAGAAGACGCTCACCACCGACACCATCATTGCCAACTCGCGCTTCTTCGAAGGCGATATCAATAAGGTGCCCAAGACGGCCCTCACCGTGGGTGTAGGCACCGTGATGGCTGCCCGCGAGGTGATGATTCTGGTAAACGGCCACGCCAAGTGCCGCGCCCTGCAGGCTGCCGTGGAAGGCTCGGTGAACCACATGTGGACCATCTCGGCCCTGCAGATGCACCAGCATGGCATCATCGTGTGCGACGATGCTGCCTGCGACGAGCTGAAGGTGGGCACCTACCGCTACTTCAAAGACATTGAGCGCAAGAACCTGCTCTGATTTCCTATTATAATATAACAACGGATGAACACGGACTCTTTTTATAATCCGTGCTCATCCGTTGCTTTTTTTGTGCGTGTCTGTATTCCGCCCGCAGCAGTGATGGGCAGCTTTTAGTTGCGGAACACCAGGCCATTGCCGAACTCATCCACTTGGATGGGGCGCTGCTGGCTCACTTCGCCTGCCAGCAGCTTCTTCGACAAGTCGTTCAGCAGGTACTGCTGTATGGCGCGTTTCACCGGGCGTGCACCATAGTCAGGGTCGTAGCCGGCCTCGGCCAGCCAGTTGACGGCATGGTCGCTCACCTGCAGCTCGAATCCCTGCGGCTCGAGCATCTTCTGCACGCGGCCGAGCTGCAGCCTCACCACCTGTGCTATCTCGTCTTTCGTCAGCTGCTGGAAGGTGATGATTTCATCGATGCGGTTCAGAAACTCCGGGCGCATCGTCATACGCAGCTGCTCGTGCGAGGCATTGCTGGTCATGATGATGATGGTGTTCTTGAAGTCGGCCGTGCGCCCCTTGTTGTCGGTCAGCCGGCCGTCGTCGAGCACCTGCAGCAGAATGTTGAATACGTCGGGGTGGGCCTTCTCTATCTCATCGAAGAGCACCACCGAGTAAGGCTTGCGCCTCACGGCCTCGGTGAGCTGTCCGCCCTCGTCGTAGCCCACATAGCCCGGAGGCGCGCCGATGAGACGGCTGACGGTGTGCTTCTCCTGATACTCCGACATGTCGATGCGTGTCATCATCGTCTCGTCGTTGAACAGGTATTCGGCCAGCGCCTTGGCCAGCTCGGTCTTGCCGACGCCTGTGGTGCCCATGAAGATAAACGAGGCAATAGGGCGCTTAGGATCCTGCAGCCCGGCGCGCGAGCGGCGCACGGCATCGCTGACGGCCGTGATGGCCTCGTTCTGTCCGATGACACGCTTGTGCAGCTCTTCCTCCAGGTGGAGCAGTTTCTCACGCTCGCTCTGCATCATACGGCTGACGGGTATGCCCGTCCAGCGGCTCACCACCTCAGCGATGTCGTCGGCGGTGACGGCCAGACCGCTTAGGCTGCCCTGAGCCCCGTCCATCCGGGCCTGCAGTTCCTTCAGCTCCTGCTGCAGTCGCTGCAGCTGTCCGTAGCGTATCTCGGCCACCCGTCCATAGTCGCCTTCACGCTCTGCACGGTCGGCCTCGAAAGTCAGCTGTTCTATCTGTTCCTTCTTCTGTTGGAACCTGTCTGACAGCGACTTCTCACTCTCCCATTTAGCCCTCATTTGAGCCTCCTGCTCCTTCAGCTCGGCTATTTGCTTATCCATCTGCTGCAGCTTGCCGGAATCATCGACAGACGTCTCGCGCCGTATGCTCTCGCGTTCAATCTCTATCTGTGCACGCTTGCGGATAATCTCGTCGAGCTCCTCAGGCACCGAGTCGCGTTCCATGCGTAGCTTGGCGGCAGCCTCGTCCATCAGGTCGATGGCCTTGTCGGGCAGGAAGCGCTCGGTGATGTAGCGCTCGCTGAGTTTCACGGCGGCGATGCAGGCATCATCTTGTATGCGCACCTTGTGGTGGTTCTCGTAGCGCTCCTTCAGGCCGCGCAGTATGCTGATGGCCGACAGCTCGTCAGGCTCGTCGACCATGACGGTCTGGAAGCGTCGCTCCAGCGCTTTGTCCTTCTCGAAGTACTTCTGATACTCATTGAGCGTGGTGGCGCCGATGGCCCTCAGCTCGCCGCGAGCCAGTGCGGGCTTCAGAATGTTGGCCGCATCCATGGCCCCTTCGCCGCCGCCGGCCCCCACCAGCGTATGAATCTCGTCGATGAAGAGTATGATGCGGCCTTCAGCCTGCGTCACCTCGTTGATGACGCCCTTCAGGCGTTCCTCAAACTCGCCTTTATACTTGGCGCCAGCCACCAGCGCACCCATGTCGAGCGACCACACCTGTTTATCCTTCAGGTTTTCGGGCACGTCGCCGCGCACGATACGTCCGGCCAGACCTTCCACGATGGCGGTCTTGCCCGTGCCCGGTTCGCCTATCAGTATGGGGTTGTTCTTCGTGCGGCGGCTCAGTATCTGCAGCAGGCGGCGAATCTCGTCGTCGCGCCCGATGACGGGGTCGAGCTTACCGGCACGGGCCAGGTCGACCAGGTTCTTGGCGTATTTCTCCAGAGCCTGGAAATTCTCGTCGGCCGACTGTGTCTGCACTTTCTGTCCGCGGCGCAGCTCCAATATGGCTTGTCGCATGTCTTTCTCGGTAGCTCCGGCATCCTTCATCATGCGGCTGACGGTCGACGGCACGATGAGCAGTGCCAGCAGAATGGGCTCGCACGACACGAACTCGTCGCCCATCGCCTTCGACAGTTCCTCGGCCTTGACCAGCACCTTGTTGGCGTCGCTCGAGAGGTAGGGGTCGCCGCCCTCCACGCGCGCCAGATGCTGCATCTCCTGCTGGCAGAGCGTCTCAATCTGCTTGGCGTTTACACCCAGCTTCTGGAAGATGTAGCCCACCACGTCAGGGGCCTTGTCTATCAGGGCGCGCATCAGATGGACCGGTTCAATAGATTGCTGGCCGTTCTGACGGGCTGTTATTACAGCCTGTTGCACCGTCTCCTGAGCCTTAATAGTAAATTTGTCGAGTGTCATTTTCTTGTCTCCTTTCTTTTCGTTAGTTTCTAATCATACGACCACAAACGCTGTGCCGATGGTTCGTATTACGACAAAACGTCGCGTAAAGCAGACAAAATGACAGACCGCAGTGCCGTATTTCCCTTTGCATCGTGCAACCATTGCTATACAATCAGCCCCTGACTGTACTGCGTTTGGGGTCTGACTGTACTGCGTTTGGGGTCTGACTGTACTGCGTTTGGGGTCTGACTGTACTGCGTTTGGGGTCTGACTGTACTGCGTTTGGGGTCTGACTGTAACGTGTTTGGGGTCTGACTGTAACGTGTTTGGGGTCTGACTGTAACGTGTTTAGACCTCTGTTGCGGTAAAGGTGTCGTTATATTCAGGTGCAGCGACTATGAAATGGGAAGGCGGCTGAAACTGTATTTTTTCATGCTGAGCCGCAGATATCACTTTTTGGGGGGTAGGTGAGGGGGCAGATTGTGGCATAAAAAAAGCGGGACTCAGACCGGCGTCTTATGCACTGAAACTCTGAATCCCGCTTATTATGCGGAGAGAGCGAGATTCGAACTCGCGAACCGGTTTTGCCGGTCACACGCTTTCCAGGCGTGCCTCTTCAGCCACTCGAGCATCTCTCCTTGCAGTTTGCGGGCGCAAAATTACTTATTTTTTGCGGGATAACCGCTAAACTTTCTCTTTTTTTAAAGTTCTTTATATTTTCACGCCAAACACACGCTCCACGTTCTCGTTGGTTTTCTGCGCCAGCAGTTCAGGCGATATGCCGTAGGCCTGCGCCATCCGCTCGAGCACATAGGCCACATAGGCGCTCTCGTTGCGCTCGCCGCGCTTGGGCACAGGGGCCATGTAGGGCGCATCGGTTTCCAGCACGATGCGGTGGAGTGGTACGGCGGCGGGCAGCACCTCGGGCAGATGCGACTTCTTGAACGTGAGCACACCGCCCACACCGAGCACAAAGCGCTCAAACTGCAGCAGTTCGGCCGCCTCTTTCTCGTTGCCGGTGAAGCAGTGGAACACGCCGCCAGGCAAGTCGCGCTCGTAGCGCTTCAGCAGACGAACCATCTCATTCTGTGCCTTGCGGCAGTGTATCATGAGAGGCAGACGGGTCTCCACCGACCACTTCACCTGTTCTTCGAAGGCCTCCAGCTGCTCCCTCTCAAACTCACGGCTCCAGTAGAAGTCGAGTCCCACCTCGCCGATAGCCACAGGGCGCTGGCTGCGGGCCATGCCGGCCAGCGAAGTCGTCAGCAGGGTGCGTACATCGCTGAGCACCTGACGGAAGTCGGCGCGCACCTCTTCAGGATGCAGTCCTATCATGGGATAGAGAAAACCGGCATGCTGCTGGCAGAGCGCCAGTATGCGGCGGCTGGAAGGCAAGTCGATGGCCGGCACGAAGATGGCGGCGGCTCCCGCTTGGCGGGCTCTTTCCAGCATCAGCTCCCGGTCGGCGTCATACTCCTCGCCGTCTACGTGGGCGTGGGTGTCGATGAACCTGATCATGTCTGTCAGTATTGGCGTTTCATCATTTCGGCGGTGTACCGACGCAACTGCTCCTTGCGTGCGCTGTCGACGTGTACCTGTTCGAGCAGGTGTTTGCCCTCTTCGAAGTAGAAGTTGATTTTCTCCTCGCAGAGCTGTCGTATGCCGATGGCGTCGTAGAGACGGGTGACGGCGACAATCTTCTCCTGGCGGTCGAACTGCTTTGCCTCAATCCAGCGCATCAGCTCGCTGCGCTGCTCTGCATTGGCCCGGTTGATGGCATTGATGAGCATGTAGGTCTTCTTGTTGCTGGTGATGTCGCCTCCGATGGCCTTGCCGAACACCTTCGAGTCGCCATAGACGTCGAGCAGGTCGTCTTGCAGCTGGAAGGCCAGTCCGATTTTCTCGCCGAAGCGGTAGAGCAGGTCGGCATCCTCGGGCGAGGCGTCGGCCAGTATGGCGCCCGTCTTCAGCGCGCAGGCCAGCAGCACGCTGGTCTTCAGGCGTATCATCTCGATGTACTCCTCTTCGCGCACGTCGTTGCGCGTCTCGAAGTCCATGTCATACTGCTGGCCTTCGCCAATCTCCAGGGCCGTCTCGGTGAAGAGCCCGAGCACCTGGGGCAGATGGCGCTGGTCACACTGCGCCATGCGCTGATAGGCCAGCACGAGCATCGAGTCGCCCGAGAGGATGGCCGTGTTGGCATCCCAGCGCTTGTGCACGGTCTGGTGGCCGCGTCGCAGGTCGGCATTGTCCATGAGGTCGTCGTGCAGCAGCGTGTAGTTGTGGTAAGTCTCCAGTCCCACAGCCTGCATCATGATGCGCTCGGGGTCGTCTTTATAGAGATTGTAGGCCAGCAGCATCAGCACGGGTCTGATGCGCTTGCCGCCCAGCGACAGCACGTAGCGTATGGGGTCGTAGAGCGACTGCGGCTGGCGTTCGTAGGGCAGCGTCTCGAGTGAGTGGTTCACTTTCTTCAGAAGTTCATCGGATGTGTACATCATAGTTTATAGGGTTATTTGTTGTTTCGTGGTTACATCTTGAAGATGATGGGTATGCAGACCTTCGTGCGGCAGGGCTGGTTGTTCATCAGACCGGCAGTCCAGCGGGGCATGGAGGTGAGCACGCGCAGCACCTCGCGGTCGCAGAGCTTGTTGAACGAGCTGACCACCTTGACGTCGATGACCGAGCCGTCTTTGTTGACAATGAATTCGGCCACCACCTTGCCCTGTTTCTTCTGCTCGGCAAGCTGCTTGGGGTACTTCAGGTTGCGCGTCAGGTACTTCATAAACTCGGTGGGGCCACCCGGAAACTGTGGCACGTCTTCCACCACCCTGAAGCTGACGGCCTCGTCGTCGTCGGGGGCAGGCGGTTCGATAGGCTCGTCGTCGCTGTCGGTGAGCGCCATGTCGCTGTCGGGGTCGGTCTCTACGGGCTGGTCGTCTTGTCGCCGCTCTTCGGGCTGCACGTCTTCCTCCACCACCTTCAGCTTCACGGCAGGCTTAGGCTCTGCCTTGGGTGCCAGGGCCAGCTCGTTCTCCTGCTGCAGGATGGGGGCCAGCTCGCTGTCGATGGTCAGCTGGTCGATGAGCTCGGGGTCGTCGAGCGGGTCGTCGGGCTCCACGGTGAATTCAAGTCCGACGAATACGAGAGCCAGTGCCACAATGAGTCCCAGTAGGAACCACTGTGGTCTGCGGGCTTCCAGATCGGCCTTCGAACTCTTCTTCACTTCCATAATAAAATCGATAAAGTTCCGTTAATATAACGAAATGTGCATGCAAAATTAGCACGTATATTTGAAAAAAGCATTATCTTTGCACTGAAATTTAGATTATTTAGATGAAAAAAGTTGTTTTTGCCGCCCTGTTCACGTTTTTTGCGCTTCTATCCGCGGCGCAAGACAGCCAGACCGCCTTCAATTTTCTGCGTCTGCCGGTGAGCGCCCACGTGGCCGCGCTGGGTGGCGACAACGTCAGCATTCAGGAGGACGACGCCTCACTCGTGTTCCACAATCCGTCGCTTGCCGGCATGGTGGCCGACCGCACACTCAACCTGAACATGATGACCTACATGCAGGGCGCCCTGACGGGCAGTGCCTCGTTCGTGCGTGCCGTGGGCGACCGCGGCACGTGGGGCGTGCAGGGCCGCTTTATGAGCTACGGCGAGATGAAGGAGATGACATACATGGGCGAGCAGACGGGCACCTTCAGTGCCAAGGACATCGCTCTGGGCGGCACTTTTGCCTATGGGCTGACCGAGCACATCAGCGGTGGCATCACCGCCAAGCTGGTGGCTTCATACATCGGGCAGTATAACTCGCTGGCGGCCGCCGTAGACCTGGGACTGAGCTTCTACGACCCTGAGAGCGAATGGAGCGTAGGCGCCGTGGCCCGCAACCTGGGCGGACAGATGACGGCCTACGAGGACGACTTCGAGCGCATGCCCCTCGATGTGCAGGTGGGCGTGTCGAAGCGGTTGGTAGGGTCGCCGCTGCGCTTCTCAGTGACCATGGTGAGGCTCAACGACTGGCACTACGGACTGGGCAAGCACCTTGTGGTGGGAGCCGACCTGCTGCTGGGCGAGCAGTTCTACGTAGCCGCGGGCTACAACCCCATGCGTGCCGCCGATATGAAGATAGCCTCTTCCGACGGCGAGAGCTCTCACGGCGCAGCCCTGTCCATAGGTGCGGGCATGCAGCTGGAGCGCCTGAAGCTCAACGTGGCCTACGCCAAGTATCACGTCAGCGCCTCGTCGCTGCTCGTTAATTTCAGCTACACGCTCTGACGCTCTTGCCATGAAGGTTGACAACTCGCGCACGCTGCCTACACTGCAGGCTCTCCGCTTTGTCTTTGTGATGATGATTTTCATGTCGCACTTCGTCTACGGCGGGGTGGGGGCCTTCGATGCAGGAGGCGACTGCGGGGTGGCTTTCTTCTTCTTGCTCAGTGGCTTTGTGGTGTCGTTGGGTTATGGCCGGCAGCTGAGTCAGCACACCTTCAGCTATGGGCGCTTCATGTGTCGCCGTCTGCTGAAGATATATCCTCTGCATCTGCTCTGTCTGGCTGCCTTCCTCGTCATCAGTCGTCAGACTGTCGATTTGCGCGTGGTGCTCAATGCCCTGCTGCTACAGTGCTGGGTGCCGCAGACCGATTATTACTTCTCGTGCAATGCCGTGTCGTGGTTTCTGTCGTGCATGCTGTTCTGCTATCTCGTCTTCCCGCTCCTCTATCGCTATGCCTCAGGCAGACTGCTGGCGGTGGTGGCGGTGGCATACGGCGCGGTCTGTCTGGCTGTGCCCTACGACATGGTGAACAACATCCTCTACGTCAATCCCCTGGTGCGTTGTGTCGACTTCTATCTCGGCATCATGCTATGTAAGGTCTATGAGAGCCGACGCCCCGTCCTGTCCTCAGTAGGCAGCTGGGCCGAGCCGCTGCTGCTGGCGCTGCTCGTGGCCAGTCTGGTGGTCTACCCCTATGCTGACGCCAAGCTGCGCAACGCCCCGCTCTACTGGTTGGTGCTCATGCCCTTCATCCTGGTGTTTGCCCGGGGCGAAGGTCTGCTGTCGCGCCTGCTGCGCTGTCGGGCCATGCAGTGGTTAGGATCGCTCAGCATGCCCGTGTTCATGCTCCACACCATGACGTTTGCCGTGCTGATGCACCATCTGCCCGTCATGCCCTACTGGGCCATGCTGGGGGTGTGCGTCGTGGCGGTGGTGGCCCTCAGCTGGGCCGTTGACCGCTTCTTCCTGCGTCTGTTCAGATGACAGGGCATGAAAAGCACATATTTTTTTGTCATGTGAGAAAAACTTCGTATATTTGCACATCCGTTCCGTTGCAGACCGGCACCAGCTGCCTGTGCTTGCCAAAGAAAAACAGAAAAAAACAGATATGAAAAAGATTACCATCGCAATCGACGGCCATTCTTCGTGCGGCAAGAGCACAATGGCCAAGGACCTGGCCCGCCGTGTGGGCTACATCTATGTTGACACTGGAGCCATGTACCGGGCCGTTACACTTTTTGCCCTGCGCCACCAGCTCTTTGCTGCCGACGGCAGTGTGATGACCGATGCGCTGCGGGCCCTGATGCCGCAGGTTAATATCTCCTTCAGGCTGAACGCCGAGACCGGACGTCCCGACACATACCTGAACGACGAGTGTGTGGAGCGTGAAATACGCTCGCTGGAGGTGAGCAGTCATGTGAGTCCCATTGCCGCTGTGCCCTTCGTGCGCGAGGCTCTGGTAGCACAGCAGCAGCTCATGGGTAAGGACAAGGGCGTGGTGATGGATGGGCGCGACATCGGCACCACCGTCTTCCCCGATGCCGAGCTGAAAATCTTTGTTACGGCGTCGGCCCGCGTCAGGGCTCAGCGCCGCTTCGACGAATTGCAGCAGAAAGGTATGCCCGCCGACTTCGATGAGATTCTGCGCAACGTGGAGGAGCGTGACTACATCGACTCCCACCGCGAGGTGTCGCCGCTGCGCAAGGCCGACGATGCCATCGAACTCGACAACAGCACCATGACTATCGACGAGCAGAACGAGTGGCTGATGAAGAGGTTCATGGAAGCGGCCGGAGAATAATTCACGGGCGGACGAGTGCTGAGCCAGCCACATTGCTGTCGCCGTCAATCTGGACAGCATAGACGGCCGGCGGCAGAGCCGGCAGTGTGAAGTTGCAGTCTTGCGCTCCTGCCGCCACCGTGCGGTGCAGCAGCAGGCGGCCGTCGAGTGCATAGAGACGCACCGACAGCGGTCGCGCTATGGGCGCGTCGAAAGCAATGCTCAGTTGTCTGCCGGCAAGTGCAATGCGGGCCGGCGACTGCCGGGCTGACAGTCCCTCGATGCTGCTGGCCTGCAGGATATAGAGCAGACCGGCATAGGCGTCAATCTCGCCGTAGCCATACTCGTTGTTGGGGTAGGTGAGCGTCTCGTCGTAGTGGCGGCTGGTATGTGCTATCACGTCGATAATGTCGGCTGGCGTCAGGTCGGGCTTGGCTTGCAGCCACAGGGCTATCACGCCTGCCACGGCGGGGCATGCCATCGAGGTGCCCGAGTTGCTGTTCCAGGCATAGGTGCGCCCATTGAAGTCGAAGTGGGCCACATCCCATTTCAAGTCCGATGCATCGGGGTGCTGCTCCATGTAGAAGCTGCTGTAGGAAGAGATGATGTTGTTGCCCGGAGCCATCACGTCGGGCTTGATGCGCCCATCGAACGTGGGGCCCACCGACGAAGGCTCAACGCGCACGCCCCCATGACCTGGCCAGTATTTCATCCACTCGCCGTCTTTGTTCTCAATGCTGTCGCGGTAGGAGGTAGCCCCGACGCATATCACCGCCGGGCAGCTGCCTGGCGAGTGGATGCTGTGGGTGCAGTCGGCTGCGCTGAGGCTGGGGTTCAGCACGTTTTCGCGGAACGAGCCGTTGACGCGGTACACCTCTACGTCGGCCTCGCTGCCCACCACCTCGAGCGACATGCGCGGGTCGACGCCGACGTAGCGGCTGGTGCTGATGGTCAAGTCGTAGCAGGTCTCGTGTTCGTCGTAGCACGACGCATAGGCCTCGAGGGTCACCTCGCGCAGATAACCTTCGGGGTCGACGGGCACCGTCAGCACCGAGTCTTCGGCAGCCAGCGCGTCGGCCGTAGAGAGGACGAGTGTGTCGCCTTGGGCGGTATAGCTGACCAGGCGTATCTGGAAAGGCCTGGCCGACTTCAACGTCACCACCATGTTGGGGCCGCCATGTCGCAGGAAGGTGCCTGCCGACGGTTGTCCGGCCGGTTTGCGGAACCACGACTTGACGACGCCGTTGTTGCCTGCCGCCGCCACCAGGATACGCCCCGGCCCTACCATCTCTTCAAGCATTTTGTAGTAGAGCACGTCGTAGCCCCAGAAGTCCTGGCCGCTCCCCTCGCTGAACGAGATGACGCAGGGCTGCCCCATGCGCTCGGCATAGTCGAAGATGTATTTGAAGCCTAAGGCATCGGTGGCATAGGTGTATTTATAGACGTCGGCCGAGTCGATGTAGACAAGGTCGTCACTTACGGCATTGGCCACGATGCAGATATCGCTTTCGGGTGCCATGCCCCTGTATTTCCATCCTGCGCCGCTACCGGCGGCAATGCCCAACGTGTGGGTGCCGTGGGTGAAGTCGAGTCCGTCGCGCGAGTGGCCGAGTGAGAGCATCTCGTCGGGCGTCAGGTAGTCGCGCCCTACATAGAGCGTGCTGCCGATGGTGTCTTGCGACAGCATGTCCCAGAAGGCACGGATGCGATACTCCGAGGCATCGGCGTTGTAGAACGTGGGATGTGTCAGGTCGAAGCCGATGTCCATCACTCCCGTCACCACACCTCGTCCGGTGAAAGCCTGCGGCAGGTTTGCGCCCTCGTATACTTGCCGGGCATTCAGATGGAAGGCCATCGAGTCGCAGAGGGGCTGTCCGCCGGGTCGTGCCTCGATGCGCACCACCTGTGGCTCGGCAGCCAGTCGGCGCAGCCGCCCCACGGGTATGTCGGCTATGCAGACGTTGCCCACGCGGGCCAGCGTCCGGCAGCCGTATTGTCGGAGCACCTCGTCGCAGCCGTCGCGGGTCATGACGAAAGCGCACACGCGGCGGTGGTCGGCCACCGCCGCGCGTGCCTCAGTCTGTTGCAGCCGCTGCTGGTGCGTGATGTGGCGCAGCCACGGCGACAGCTTGCCCGTCTGGGCTGCTGCCGGCACAACGGCCATACATATATATAATATGGTGAGTGCTACGTGGCGCGTCATCGTCATTAGTCTTTGTTTCTCATTTCTTCAGGCAGGCAGTATTTCCAGCCCTCAGCCTCGTAGATGCTGATGAGGCGCGGCAGCCGCTGCAGGAAGTCGTCGTAGTCTTTCAGTTCGGGCTTCACCCACTGCACCTCGGCCAGGGCAGCCATGCGCGGCAGCACCTGATACTCTATGAGTTCGGGGTAGGCAATGTATTCGGTCCACAGGTTGCCCTGAACGCCCACGACACGTGCGCGCTCCTCTTCCGACAGGTTAGAGGGGGCCGGCTCGTAGCAGTACACCTTCTTCAGCGACGAGTAGCCGCCGAAGAGTAGCGTGTTGCTCCAGTCGTCTTTCGGTATCTGATAGTGGTCGAAATAGAGTGTAGAGTTAGGTGTGCGCACCACGTTGAAACCGAGCGTCACGGGGTCGACCACGCCTTTCCAGTCGCGCCAGTTCATGATGAGCGACGTCTTGGCCACGTCGCAGTCCATCAGCTCGTCCCATCCCATCAGCGTGCGTCCGTGCTCGGCAAAGTAGCGCTCCATGTAGCGCACTATGTAGCCTTGCAGGCGGTCTTCGGCTGTGTGGTCGGCCGTAGCCTCCAGGTGCTCGTCGCGTATCTTCTGTTGGCAGCGCTGACAATCCTTCCAGCGCACCTTGGGGGCTTCGTCGCCTCCCACATTGATAATCTTCGAGGGGAAGAGTGCCATCACCTCATCGAACACATCCTTCAGGAAGTCGTAGACCTTCGGGTTGCCGCCGCAGAGAATGTCGTCGCTGACGCCCCAGATGGGCCACACCTCATAGGGACCGCCGGTGCAGCCCAGCTCGGGATAGGCCGTCAGTGCGGCTACCATGTGTCCCGGCATGTCAATCTCGGGTATGATGGTGATGTAGCGGTCCTGTGCATAGCGCACAATCTCGCGGATATCCTGTTGCGTGAAGTAGCCTGCGACGGGTGTCTCGTCGTAGATACCCATGTTGCGGCCAATCACCGTGCGGCTGCGTATGCTGCCTATCTGTGTCAGGCGCGGCCACTTCTTGATTTCGATGCGCCATCCCTGGTCGTCAGTCAGGTGCCAGTGGAGAGTGTTCATGCCGTGGAGGGCCATCATGTCGAGATAGCGCTTCACCACCTCTTTGCCGAAGAAGTGGCGGCACACGTCGAGGTGCATGCCCCGATAGCCGTAGAGCGGCTGCGAGGCGATGGTGCCGTAGGGCATGGAGCTTGTCTCTGGCCACAGCTGGCGCAGCACCTGTATGCCATGGAAGACGCCGGCCGGCGTCTTGCCGGCTATGGCGATGCCTGTCTGGTCGGTGGTGATGCGGTAGCCTTCGTCTGACGGCAGCTTCGGGTCGATGAGCAGTCTGACGGCCACGGCCTTCTTGCCCAGCCCATTGTCCACGGCCAGTCCGGTATAGTCGCTCAGGAACTGGGCGTTGCGCATCATGTCGGTGCTGGCCGGAGCCACAATGCCTTGCAGGGCGTCTGTGCTTAGCTGGCGGTGCTTGGCGTCGGTTGTCACGGTCTCAGGCTGCGGTATCACCTGAGGTTGCGCATGCCCGCCGAGGACGGCGAGCAGCAGCGTCACGAGAATGGTGAATTGTTTCATGTTTTATGGTTTTTACGTTTTGGCAGCTTTACTATGGTCTTGTCGGCTCAGAATGGCGTCGCGGCACTGCTCCATGAGCCACTTCGGTGTCGACGTGGCTCCACAGATGCCCACGGTCTCAATGCCTTCCAGCCATGCATCGTCAATCTCGTCGGGACCTTCGATGAGATGAGTGTTGGGGTTGACGCGCTGACACTCGCCGAAGAGCACCTTGCCGTTGCTGCTCTTGCGGCCGCAGACGAAGAGGATGAGGTCGTGTTTGGCAGCAAACGCCGAGATGTTGGGCATGCGGTTGGCCACTGAGCGGCAGATGGTGTCGAACGAGCGGAACACGGCCCCCGGGGCGATGTGTTGTGCTATGTATTCGATGATGCGGTGAAACTCGTCGAGACTCTTGGTGGTCTGCGAATACAGATAGATGTCGCGGCTGAAGTCGAGCGTCTTCACGTCGTCGAATTTCTCAATGACGATGGCCCGTCCCTGCGTCTGGCCTACGAGTCCGAGCACCTCGGCATGTCCCTTCTTGCCGAAGATTACGACAACGCCTCCCGGTCTTTCCGGGGAGGAGGCGCTATCCGCCTGGCTCCGCCCCCCCTCGGGAGAATTGAGGGGGGTATCCTTAATTCGCTTCTGCAGCTTCAGCACCACGGGGCAGGTGGCATCGATAATCTCGATATTGTTGCGGCGGGCCAGTTCGTAAGTCTCGGGCGGCTCGCCATGCGCCCTGAGCAGCACCTTCACATTGTGGAGACGCTCCATGTCGGCATGCGTGATGGTGATGAGACCCATCTGCCGCAGGCGCTCGCACTCCATGCCGTTGTGCACGATGTCGCCCAGGCAGTAGAGCGTGGAGCCTGCTGCCAGTTCTTCCTCGGCTTTCTTGATGGCCGTGGTCACACCGAAGCAGAAACCGCTGCCGCTGTCAATCTCTATAGAGAGACCGGCGCCCGGTCTCTTCCCTGAGGGAGGAGTACCGGCCGGTACCGATGTCCTGGGGTCTTCATTCATAGTCTTTAGCTGTGCTGTACCAGCGGTCGCGCATGACGGCATGTCCGAACTCCGGCTTGGTGAGGCCCTGGAAGTACATGTCGAGCAAGTCGCCGGCGGCCACGAAGCTGGTCTTACGGCCGTCGAGCACGCTCTGTTCGGCCAGTTTCAGGTGGTTCTTGACGAGCGGATTATTATAGAACGAGAAGCGCAGTTGTTCGTTGATGGTCTCATACATCCAGTATTTTGCCTGTTCGTTGCGGCGATAGTCGAAGTAGCCGTTGTTTTTCACGAAGTCGATATACTCGTAAATCATGTCCCACACCTCCTTGACGCCGGTGCCGTAGAATCCGCTGTAGCAGAGCACCTTCGGCAGCCATCCGCTCTCGGGCATGGGGAAGAAGTGGAGGGCGTTGCGGAAGTTCTGTGCCGCCATCTGGCAACGGTCTACATTGTCGCCGTCGCATTTGTTGATGACGATGCCGTCGCTGATTTCCATGATGCCGCGCTTGATGCCCTGCAGCTCATCGCCCGTGCCGGCCACCTGGAGCAGCAGGAAGAAGTCGACCATCGAGTGGCAGGCCGTCTCGCTCTGGCCCACGCCGACGGTCTCAACGAATATCTTGTCGAAACCGGCAGCTTCGCAGAGTATGATGGTCTCACGCGTCTTGCGTGCCACGCCGCCCAATGAGCCGGCCGATGGGCTGGGGCGGATGAACGAGTCGGGGTGTACGCTGAGTTTCTCCATGCGGGTCTTGTCGCCCAGGATGCTGCCTTTGGTGCGCTCGCTGGAGGGGTCGATGGCCAGCACGGCCAGACGTCCGCCACGCTCCTTGAGCAGGTGAATGCCAAACTGGTCGATGCTGGTCGACTTGCCGGCACCGGGCACGCCGCTGATGCCCACCCTGACCGAGTTGCCGCTCATGGGCAGGCACTTCTCTATGACCTCCTGAGCCTTGGCCTGATGGTCGGGGTTGACGCTCTCGATGAGGGTGACGGCCTGCGACAGCACGGTGACGTCGCCTTTGGCGATGCCCTCCACCATGTCGGCGGCCGTGAGCTCACGACGGCGCACGCGGCTGCGCTTCAGGTAGGGATTGATAATCGACGGCTGTTCTACGCCGTTGTTCACTTGCAGTCCTGCATATTCTGCATTGTTTTCGGGGTGTTCCATTATAGTTTTTTTGATGATTGTAGACGCGGGTGGTCTTGTTAGCTACGTATTATCAATGAATGTTGACGTTGATGATTACTTTGGTGTGCTGCGGGTCGTTGGTGATCATGAGCACGCGTGGCTTGGTGCGCTGGCGGAGCAGTTCGTCGCGGTCGGCTGTCACTTTCAGCTTGGCCGACTCGCCCGGCATGATGTCGCGCTTGCTGAGCGTCACCTTCATGCCGCCGGTGAACATCTGCATCGACGAGATGCGTAGAGCCGAACGCCCTGTGTTGACGATGTCGATGACCCCCGACTTCACTTTCTTTCCGCCCACAATGCCCAGGTTGAGCTGTTCTGTGGATAGCTGCATGCGCGGGGCATAGTCCTTCATGCTGCCGTCGAAGAGAGTCACGTCAGGCAGCAGCACTACCGATACGGGCATCTCGATGTCGGCGCTGACTTTATCTCCGAGCTGTTTGGCCAGATAGACCGGGGCCTGAACCAGTCCGAAGCTTTTGATGTTCTCAGAGTGCAGCGTCACGGTGATTTGGCCCATGCGGCCGGGAGCCACCTGGGCCGGCTGGCTGACGGCAGTGAGGTAGGACGGCAGGTGCAGCAGGTTGGGCGTGACGGTCTGCTCGGTGTTGTTCACCATCTTTATCACGATTTGGCGCTGGTCGCCTTTGTTCACATCGTCGAACTCCAGATTCTCAATGTCGGTGAGCAGGCCGCCGAAGTCGTAGGGGAAGGTGGCGGAGTAGTCTTTCACCTCTTCGAGCACCACGCCTGTCATCTTCAGAAACACGGGCTGTTTGGTGGCATTGCTATAGATAGCCATCTGCTTGGTGAAGTGGCCCAGCATGCGGGCGTCATACGTCATGCTGATGGTGAAGCGCTCGCCGGGCGAGATGCTCTTGCGCGGAAAGTCGACCTTGGCGCAGCCGCAGTCGGGCCGCACGTCCTTGATGTGCAGGCTCTTCAGTCCTTTGTTACGTAGTTCAAACGTGGCGGTGACGGGCACGCAAAAGCCCGTCTTGCCCACGTCGATGGTGGTTTTGCTGGTGCTGAGGCGCTGTGCCTGTGCCAGCAGGGTCAGCGTGCACAGGGCCGCTGTTATCAGGGTTTTCTTCATTTCACTTCAATAGTTAACGATTTGGTGAGGCCGCGGTACTCGGGCGAATAGGCGCACTCGGCGGTGCAGGTGCCGGTCTCGTAGGTGCCGGAACGGTCTATGTAGTATTCGGTCTCAATGACATGACGGCCCTTCGGGAGGCAGTCGAAGTAGAAGTTGGTGGTGTAGTCGCGCGGCGTGCAGTAGTAGCCCCGGCCGTAGCCGCTGAGCTGGTTGACGGGCTCCAGGCAGGCAGCGCGCTTGTCGATGACCTGCACGAAGTCGTAGTCGCGGTCGGCCAGTAGCGTGATGCGCACCTTCACGCGGTCGCCCACGTTCAGCGGCTGGCCGTCGACCATTGCCCATTGGGCGTCATCGCCCCGTTTGCCTGAACGGGCTGCGAAGATCTCGCGCTTCACGCTGATGCCGCTCTCCTGGTCTGTGATGTCGGCGGCAGACTGCATGAACTGGGCATAGACGGCGCCCCACGACGTGCCGGTGGATGTCTTCTCGGCCGTGAAGGTCTTGGCGCCCTCGGTGGCTACAGCCTGCTTCACATAGCCTATGCCGGCCGTGGCGTCGCTGGTGTCGAGCTGCCGGCCGTTGACGCGCAGCACGGTCTTCTCCTGCGGTGCCAGCACCTGCTGGTTGCCGTTGAGGAAGGCATAGATGGCGTCGGCACTGTTCAGCGGCGTGTCCCAGGCCTGCGTGCGCTTCTCCTGCAGCAGCCAGCGCTGCATCTCCTCGATGGTCTGCGTGTCCTTCGGCGAGAGTCGCTTCAGGGCCTCGATGGCAGCCACCTGCGTAGGGATGCGGTAGTCGCGCCAGGAGTAGCCGGCTCGCTGCGTGTCGTAGTAGCGGCCCATCTCCTCCTTGAAGACGGTATATTCCTTCAGACTCTTGATGTAGGTCTGGTTGTTGAGCACGATGGCGCTGAGAGCCTTCTCGAGGATGGTTTGGTTCTTGGTCTCCTTCTTCAGCAGGTTCTTCAGGTAGGTGTTGGCCTCCTGCACCTTTGCGGGCAGCTGCCGTCCGTCGATGGTGGCCAGGTAGAGCCACTGCAGGGCCTTGAACGACGGGAACACCTGCTTATGCCCCTTGCGCTCCTGGCGCTTCATCTCGTCGACCATCTCCACCGTCTCCTTGCCGATGAAGGCGAAGGCGCGGTCGAGCATCTGGCGGGTGGCTTCCTGCTGCCCGGTCATCTCGTTCAGGCGGACGAGCATCTGCGCCACCTCAATCGTCATCCACGACGAGCCGCGCATGCCGGGCCACCAGCTCCACGAGCCGTCGCCGTTCTGCAGCTTGGCCAGCTTGTCGGCCGCCGTGGTGAGGCGCTGCTGCATGAGGTTGGCATCGAAGAAGTCGGCCAGCCGGTGGCGCTGCTCGGTCTCGCGCTGGGCATCCATCACCCATGGCGTCTCAGTGAGCAGCAGCGACTTCAGCTCCTGGTTCTTCTCCAGCTGCGAGCTGAGTGAGGTCCCCGCGGCAGTTCGCTGCTCCTCCTGCTTCCACATCTCGAAGACATGCTTGGCGGTGGGGTTCTGGTCGAGGATATGGCGCCCGATGGTGTTGGCATAGAGCGATGCAGCCTGGCAGACGGCGCAGTCGTCGTGGGGATGTCCCACGGCAGGCAGGGCCTGTATCATCAGCCAGGCCGGGTTGTTGGTATATTCTATGGTGAGCGACTGCCGCTGCGTGTCGGCGGGCAGCAGGCTCTCCAGGTTTATCACTTTCGTGCCGGGCTCGTTCTGCGTGAAGGGCACGGTGACGGTGACGTGCTCGCGGTCGGGCAGCACGGGCAGATAGTGCTGCTCGCCGTCGCTGAAGGTCTTGCCGCCGACGCTGATGCGGGCCACCAGCAGCGAGGGCCACGACTGGCGCGGCTGACAGGTGAAGCTGACGCTGACGGTAGAGTCGGGAGCCACGCTGACGGGTGTGGCACTCTGTGCTATCACCTTCTCCGTCTCGGCATCGAGCAGCACCAGGCGTGCCGTTCCGCTGACGGTCTGCTCGCCTGTGTTGAAGATGCGTGCCGCAATGGTGGCGCGGTCGCCCATGCGCACGAAGCGGGGCATGTTGGGCTGTATCATCACCGCCTTGCGGGCCACGGCCTCATCGGTGAGCATGCCGTACATCATGTCCTGCGTGTGGGCCACACCGAGGAAGCGCCACGTGGTGAGGCTCTCAGGCAGGGTGAACTTCAGGGCCACGTTGCCGTCGGCATCGGTGGTGAGCTGTGGCATGAAGAAGGCGGTCTCCTGCAGATTCTCGCGCATCTGCAGTGGCTGCTCTGCGCCGCCGTCGGCACTCTCCTCGGCCTCGACCGCCTCGTAAGCAGTGGCTTTATCCATCAGAGCGTCATTGGCAGCCTGCGGTGCCGCAGCCAGCATGGCATCTTCAGAAACGGCCTTCATCTCTACTGCCTCGTCGGCCACCATTCCTGCCGATGTGGCAATGTTGCGGCTGGCCGTCTTCAGCATGCGCATGCGCCCGAAGCGGCTGTATGTGAAGGGATATACATCGTGGTCGAAGGCGCTGAGCTTCAGGTCGGAGACGGCGAGGGCACCCTGGTGGCGATAGCCTTGGAGCACCGACATGCCGCGGTCTTCGTAGGTCCAGTGTGTGCTGGGCAGGGGCAGGTTCTCGTAGGGCACGATGCTCCACTCCTGGGGCACCAGCTGGTCGAGGCTCTTGTCGTAGAGCGTGGCCAGCAGCTGGGCGGGGGCCGTCAGCTTCTCGCCCGACGGCGACAGCACGCTGAGGGTCCACTCCTCCTTCTGGCCTGGCTGCAGGCGGTTGCGGAAGGTGGTCCACTTCAGTTGCAGATGCTTGTCGGGGGTAGGGCGTTTGATGGTGGCGGCGTGGGTGTACACCTTTCCGTTCTTGGCCCATGCGAAGGTCAGCAGCAGGCCGCCGCCCATGCTGTCGTCGTAGGTCAGCTTGCGGTTCAGCAGCTCGTTGCTGCGGTCTATGGCGCCGCTCTCCACGACGCGCTCACCGGCAAAGATGGCATAGACGATGTGTACGTTCTTCTCGCTGGAGCCCACCTGCAGGGTGACGGGTGTGCCGTCGTTGGGAAACTGCTGTGCCGACACGAAGAACCAGTCGTCGGTCTCGGCAGCGGGGCGTTTGTCGTCGAGCGAGAAGACGGTGAACTGCTGTTCGAGCGAGTCGCCCTCGCAGACGGCATGCAGCGTGTGGCGCCCGCTCTTCATCTGGGGTATCAGGAAGAGCGTGTTGGTCTTCTGTTCCTGCCATTTGCCGCCGTCGAAGCGGTAGCGCACGGTGGCGTCGAGGTCCACCCCGGCCGCATTCTGGCGGTGGAAGGCCATCTTCGTGTCCTGCTCGGCCAGCACCTTCTCGGGCATGGTGGCCGTGAGGGCCGTGCGGCGGTTGCCCAATGGCAGAGTGAGCACGCCCTGATGGGTTTCGCCGGCCTGGTCGGTGACGTCGGCCGTGACCACAAAGTTATAGAACATGGTGTGCTTCGTCTTGGGCAGCGCCATGGGCACGTCTATGCCGAACGACCCGTCGGCGCCGGTGAACGTCTCGCCCGAAGCCACCTGTTCGTCGGCGTTGGCAGAGCCGTAGAAGCCCTGGTTCCAGTAGCGTGAGTAGTTCATCCACCAGAAGGCCAGGCGGCGCACCACCTTATACTTCACGCGGGCGCCCTGCACGGGCACGCCGGCATAGCTGCGCACCGAGCCGACGGCCACCACGGTGTCGCCGTCTTCATAATTCTGGCTGACGGGAGGCATCTCCACCTCAAACGACGGGCGCTTATACTCCTCCACGCGGAAATGCTGGGTGGCAGAGTTGGCCCTGACAGAGAACAGGCCGCTCAGCCCTTGCTGCGGCAGCACAAAGTCGGTGGCACACGTGCCGTACTCGTCGGCGACGGCATCGGCCGATGCCACCACCTGATAGTTGGCGTCGCGCAGCTCAAACGTGACATTCTTGCCGGCCTCGACGCTGCTCTTGTAGCCCTCGTCGGTCTTGTAGAAGATGGCAGCCACGTGCACCGTCTGTCCCGGGCGGTAAATCTGCCGGTCGGTATAGACGAAGGCGTTATGCACCGTATTCTTGTTTTCATGATAGCCATAGTAGCCGTAGGCGTTGGCCGGTGGGCAGAAGCGGTCTGACGCCGTGTAGGCGAAGACCTCGGTGGGCCGCTCGCGGTCGTAGCTGTAGAGCACCTCGCCCTGCTGGTCGGTGGTGAGCGTCTGCACGGTCTTGGGGTGGCGGTAGCCCTGGTAGGTGGAGAGGCGCAGCGAGGCGCCCTTCACGGGTTGGCCTGTGGTGGCGTTGACCACCACGTAGCGCACCTGCTTCTTGGGCATGCCGATGGTGAGCACGCGCACGTCGCTGACGAAATAGAGGCGGCGCGACGTCTGTGTCTGCGGCTGAGTCTCCATCTCAATCATATAGACGCCGGCGGGCAGGCCGGGCAGCACGATAGAGTCTTCATACATCTCGTATGGCTGCTTGCCCATATAGGTGCGCGTCTGCGTGAGGTGCTGCAGGGGGTTGAGCAGCGGCTTCAGCTTCTTGTAGTCGTTGCTGTTGTCCGGGCTGAGGTTGGTGTCGCCGTCGGTCTTCACGCTATACACGCGCATCGTCAGCTGGCCCACGCCGCGCAGGCCTTCCAGACTGATGGTCTGGGGCTGCTGAGGGATGCTCAGCTCGCTGAAGACGGCGCTGAAGCGCTGCGCCGTGAGGTCGCGCTGGCGGTTGCGCAGCATATTCATGCGCTGCCACGAGGGCCAGCGGTCTATGGCGTAGTTCACGTATTGCCACATCTGCTCGGCCGTGGCATCGGTGTGGTCGTCCATGAACTCATAGCGGGCGATGGCGGCCTCGCCGCACTCCTGCAGGTCTTGATACTCGGCAATGAGCGAGTCGATGCGCTGCAGGTGGGCCGATTTGTTCAGCGGCTCCATCTCAGCGGGCTGCTCCTGGCGCAGCATCTCCACGCCCGCAAGCAGGGCGGCGCGGCGGTTGCCGGCCTTGGTGTAGTAGCGGTGCAGCAGGGCGAAGCGGCGCGTCTCGTAGCCGACGACGCTGAGCAGGTCGTCGCCGAAGAAGCGGCTGTCGCTGCCGCTGACGACGAAGGGCACGTAGTCGGTGGCCTTGACGGCTGCCAGCGCCTCAGGGTGGGCCATGGCGGCGTCATAGTAGCGGGCGGCCTGCTGCTGGTGGTCGTCGGGCGACAGCTGCGGCAGGCGCTCATAGAGTGAGCCCAGCACGGCGTTGTAGACAGCCCGCAGCGGTTCGTCGGTGCTATCGTCGAGTCGCTGCCGCAGACGGCCTACGGCGGGCTCGAGCGAGTCGGGCGCCACCTGCGAGAGTGCGCGGGCCTGCTGCAGCTCAGCCTTGAGCAGCTGTCCGTAGGCTTTTTCGCGTGCAGCTTTCTCTATAATCTGGCCCAGCACCTGCTGCTCGGTCTGCGGCAGGTCTTTCTGCTCGGCATCGCTCACCTGTTTCCACAGGCTGGTATAGGTCTGACTGAAGAGTGTCATAGGCATAATCAATGCGAGGGTAATCGACAGGAATATCTTTTTCATAATCGTTTCTTTTTGCAAACAACAGGGCAAAGTTACACATTATTTTCCATATAACGGCCAAACGGCAGTGAAAAAAATATGAAAGGCACTGTTTTTGCGCCACTGAGCGCAGCGAGGGCTGCCACCGGCATTGTCGGTGGCAGCCCTCGCTGCTGTGACGCCGCGGAGCAGGCGGCTGAACTCTCCCGCTGGGGTGGGGCGACGTTCTATCTGATATAAATCTCGGGCTTGCGCTCGTTGAATCTGACGGGCATTGAGCATCTCACCTTGACGGGTCGGCCCATCTGCGTGCCGGGCTGCCATGTCGGCATCAGCCGGGCCACGCGCAGTGCCTCCTGCTCACACATGGCGATGATGGCGCTGTCGGTCACCAGCTGGCCCGATGGTTCTTTCAGCCGTGTCTTCAGGGCTTTGAAGTTGCTGAGCGAACCGTCTTTCTCTACGTCGAACTTCACAATCACCCTGCCGCCGATGCCGGTTTGCAGCAACGTGTCGGGGCACTGCAGGTGGGCTTCGATGAACTTCATCAGCTGCTCCTTGCCTCCGGGAAAGGCGGGCATCTGCTCGATGCAGGCATACTCTGCGCCGGATGCCTGTGTCGGCGTGTCGTCGAGCCAGGCATAGCGCTGCAAGGCCTCCGGCTTCAGCGTAATCAGTAAGACGCCGTTGTAGACGTCCTTGCCGTATTCTGTAGTCAGGGTGGCCAGTCTGGCCGAGTCTTTCCATACTTCTGTCTTCTCAATGTCGTCTATGTTTAGCCCGTTTAAGGTGTGGCCGGCCGGCAGCCGCTTGCCGTTGACGATGATGACGGGATTGCCTTTCGGCCCTTTCGTACCTCTTATCTTGATGGACTGGACTGCCGCAGCCGTGGCGTCGCTGGCAGGTGGTTGTACTACATCGGCCGAGGCTGTGTCGGGCGTGGTTATGGCCGCTGGTCGGCTGTCGGTGGCTTGCTGCTGCGGCGCGGCTGCCGGCATGTTCTTGCTCAGCATGTCGGCCCGCTCATAGTGGCGCAGAGCCACCGCCGCACCGCCCGCCACAATCAGGCCGCCCACGATGGCCGCCGCCACCTGCCACCGCAGTCGGCGGCGGCGATGTGCTGCACTGAAGCGCCGCCACTCCGCTTCCACGTCGGGCTCGCGGTCCAGCTCGTCTATTGCGGCTTCTATCTGGTGGTCGGCATAGGCCTCGGGATGCTCGGCCATGTCGCTCAGCAGCTGTTTCATGTCATTTGTAGTCTTCATTGCTCACACTGGTTAAAATGGTTCTTTACTTGTTTCAGCAGATGCGACAGATGCTTCCACACAGCCACCTTGCTGATGCCCTCGGCAGCGGCAATCTCCGCATAGCTGCGGCCTTCGGCGAAGCGCAGCGTGAAGATGCGCTGCTCCTGCCCCGACAGATGGGCCACGGCATACTGCATGATGTCGTCAAAGCGCTCGTCGGCGGGTTCGTCGGCCATGTCCGTGACTGGCTGGCGCTGCATCAGCTCCTCGTGTCGCAGCCGTTTCAGACAGCGGTTGCGCACGCTCGTCAGCAGATAAGCCTCTTCGGTGGCTGGCAGCAGTGACGCCGACCGGTGCAGCAGATTCTCAAAGACATCGCTCACGGCATCTTTGCTCTCCTGCTCGTCGTAGAGCAGCGATCGTGCCACGCGATACATCTTGGCATAGTGCTGTCTGAACAGCCGTTCTGTTTCGTTCATTTCCATCGCATGCTTCTTCTTTCCTGTAATACCCTTCAGCAGGTCAGAAGACTAACCTCTTTAACATTTTTTTTTGTGTGCAAGACCGTCTCAGAAGGCCACCTGCACCTGCGCCTGCAGCCAGTTGTAGTCGCGCTGGAACTGGCTCCACGTGTGAGTCAGCTGCAGCTGGAGGCGGCATTTGCGGTAGAACCAGTATTGCACGCCGAGCGTGGCCTGCGTCTGGTCATAGCGCAGCGAGGTGTTGCGGTCGAAGTAGTCGGCCGAGGCCACCACGTCGATGCCTTTATATACGGGCACGCAGGCCGTGACGTAGCCGCCGCGCGAGCCCGCGTCGCCGTCCTGCCCGCCCAGCCACTCAGCTCTCAGGCTCACCGGGCGTGCCTCCTTATATTCACCAGCGGCGTAGGCCCCCGTCTTCAGCTCAGCCCCCACGCTGTAGCGGTTGCGGCGGTAGTTGTCGCCCTCGGCCACGGTGGGGTTCCATGCCGCCGTGCCCACGGCGCAGCCCGTGCCCAGCTGTCCGCTCGCCACGAGGCGCAGTCCTTCGGCCGGCCTCACCTCCAGCTTGGCCAGCACGTCCTTCTGGTTGTTCAGGTCGCGGCGGTTGATGCCTTGTCCGCTCATCAGCGCCAGCTCGTAGTGCAGGCGGTCGCCCAGCACATCGCCGTAGACCATCAGGCCTTGGTCGCGCCCGTAGTTGGCGCCGTGGAGCGGGTCGGGACCCTCGCCGGCCAGCAGCAGCACCGCCTGCGAATACACGCCGATGAGTTCCAGCTGCGCCGGCGACATAGGGTTCTCCATCGTGTATGAGTGCTTAAACTGCCCCAGCCTGACGGTGAGCGCTTTGTTGCGGCTCAGGCGCAGGTCGGTGTAGAACTCTTGTACGACGCTCGAGAAGTCGTGCATGAAGAGCATCGACCACCGTGGCGTGATGCGTGCCTTGGCCCAGAGCAGTGTGCGTTTCAGGTTGTAGGCGTTGGTCGTCCGCCCCTCGGCGTCCTGCCATGCCCATCCGGCCTGGGCATAGCCGTTGAGCGTGATGCGCGAGGCGAGCTCGCGGGTCCAGTCGGTGGTGTCGCCGTCCTTCGGCTGAGCCATGACGGCTACGGCTGCAAGCAGAGCCAGCAGCACGGCGCGTAAGCGGTGTTTGTTCGTGATCATTGAGTTTAAGGGTGAATGGTTAAGGTAATTTGGCCGCAAAAATAAGCATTTTCCGCCATACATGCAAGCTTTTGCATACCAAAAGCATTGCTCATGAATAAAATATTGGCCATTATCAATTGAATTTTGGCCAAAATTCGAATGATTCCGGCCAAAATTCTGGGCGTGAACAATGCGTGGGTTTTGTGTTTCTTTAACTCTTTGAGGTGCAATATTTCGGCAATTACAGTTTTTTTTATACAGATAATCCCCAAAAACGAACCGGATATGAAGAAAAGACACACTTTGCTGGTACTCATGCTGCTCTGTGCGCTGGGCCTCACTGCGCAGACGTGCCACTGGCAGCACGCCCTGCAGGCAGGCGCAGGACTGATGGTCAACGACCACGGCTACCGCACGGAGACGGGCCTGGCCTCTGCTGTAGGCTACACCCTTGGCTATCGCTTTGCCTACCGCTGGTCGGCTGCCGCAGGCGTCACCATAAGAAACGTGGCAGAGAACGTCTTCGCCGATGCCCTCGAGGGTGCCGACGACGACACCTTCACCTTCCTCGATGTGCCTCTGCAGGTCCGTCTCCACTTTGGTAGCGGCATGGGCAGCTGCACGGTGGGCCTCGGTCCTGTGCTGTCGTTCTGCATTCAAAACGACACCTACTACATCGATGCCGATCCTGACTCACCCTTGAATACCCTCAACAAGTGCCGTCCGCTGTCCCTCGGTCTTCAGCCCACGTTCAGCTGTCAGCTTACCCGCCATCTCTTCATCGGGGCCGATGCCCATCTTGCCCTGACCAACCAAAAGGACACCCACCACCTGACGCAAGGCAGCAAGCGCATCCACAGCTTCATCGCCAAAATAGGCTTCTGCTTTTAGGCCGGAATGTATGTTGCGGCTGGTCAGACATGTGTTCTTGCAATACTTCGGTCTGACAGCATCCACCACCAACAGCCTCGGGGGCATATTGGTAATGGTGGACTTCCATAAAAGCAGTCAATTTTTTGTATACAACGTGAACATTGGAAAAACGCAGGCGGGACGAGTAGTGTAAGTTGAACTGTGTCAAGGCCATTTCCCTTATTATTCGAAGATGCTACCAGTATTGCATCACTATTATAGGGATTGTCGTTTAATTCTTACACATTGGATGTCATGATGATTTGTCCTCGACATATTTTTGTGC
>JAGBJJ010000098.1 GCA_017934525.1 Prevotella sp. | reverse complement strand
TTTTTTTGGTTAATATTTGAAAAACTATTCCGATTCAAGTCGTGCGGAGCCTTTTATCAAGGCTTTTTCGCTATGCGCCGAAAGAGAGTGTTTCTATTTTTATTCAAAACGCGGCGCAAAATTACTACTAAAATACGAATCACACAAATTTTTAAGCGTTTTTTTTGCTGTCTCAACAAAAACTCTTACCTTTGCACTCACTTATGAGAAGAAAGGAACTGTGGACCAACGTGCTGCTGGGCCTGATAGCTGCGGCACTGCTCGCCATCTGCATACGCAGCGTGACAGGCGAGGCCACACACGCCCCCAAAACTGCTACACAATATGACGGAGAATAACAACAGTCGCCTGCGACTGACCATCCGCGTGGGACGCCAGACACTGGCCTTTGCCCAGACTGACGGCGCCGACGAGACGGCGGTGACCTACGAGCCCTTCGTGGTGAAAAGCGGCGTATCGATGGCGGCCAACCTGCGCGAAGCCTTCAA
Source organism: Prevotella sp. (assembly GCA_017934525.1). Classification (GTDB taxonomy): domain Bacteria; phylum Bacteroidota; class Bacteroidia; order Bacteroidales; family Bacteroidaceae; genus Prevotella. The sequence goes on along the minus strand of JAGBJJ010000098.1, from coordinate 8,673 downwards.
GACCAACGACCTGCTGCTGCAAACGACCACTCAGCGCGCGCGGGTGCTCATCGACACCGATGTGCTCGTGGTGCCTGTCGAGCTGTTTAGCGAAGACACTATGGACGACATGATGCACCATGCCTTCCCCGACACTGCGGCCGACGCCGTGGCCTACAACGTGATGCCGTATCTGAACGCCGTGGGCGTGTTTGCCGTCAACCGCGACCTGCGCCTCGTGCTCGACGACCACTTCCGCGACGTGCAGCTGCTGGCTGCCTTGGGGCCCGTGTGCCACCATCTGCACCAACGCAGCTTCACGGGCTCGGCACGCAAGCTCTATGGCTACTTCCACGAGAAGCGCCTCGACGTGATGTGCTTCCAGCAGAACCGCTTCAAGTTTTATAACTCTTTTGACGCCGGGCGCAGCTACGACGCACTCTACTTCCTGCTCTATGTGTGGAAACAACTGCAGCTGTCCCCCCAGCAGGACGAGCTGCATCTGGCAGGCGAGATTCCCGATGCCGAGCGCTTCGGCCAACAGCTGAGGCGCTTTGTGCAGAAGGTGTTCGTGGTGAACCCGCAGGCTGACTTTGCGCAACTGCCCGTGGCCAAAGTGAAAGGCATGACCTACGACATGATGGCACTGTTGGCGAGGGGGAGATGAAAAAAAGAGAGATGAAAAGTGAGAAATGAGAATCATTACCGGAAAATACAAAGGGCGCCACTTCGACATTCCGCGGTCGTTTAAGGCCCGCCCTACTACAGACTTTGCGAAAGAGAACATCTTCAACGTGCTGACGCAATACATTGACTTCGACGGGGCCACGGCTCTCGACCTCTTCTCCGGCACGGGCAGCATCACGCTCGAACTGCTGTCGCGCGGATGCAGCCAGGTAATCAGCGTGGAGAAGGACCGCGACCACCACCGCTTCATCACGCAGTGCGTCAGCAGTCTGACGCATGGGGGAGAGGAACCGCGGGCCGACGGCGTGGTACCGCTGCGGGCCGACGTGTTCAGGTTTCTGAAGTCGTGCCACCAGCAGTTTGACTTCATCTTTGCCGACCCGCCCTATGCCCTGCGGGAGTTGCCGCTGATTCCCGACCTCATCTTCGAGCACCAGCTGCTGCGCCCCGACGGTGTCTTCGTTTTCGAGCACGGCAAGGACCACTCCTTCGGCGAGCATCAGCACTTCGTGGAACACCGCCAGTATGGCAGTGTGAACTTCACCATATTTAAATAAGCCCTCTCCCCCGCAGAATAACTAAAGCTATTTGACTATGAAAAAAATTCTATTCGCATGCTTTCTCTGCCTGGCTGCCATGAGCGCCCAGGGACAGGCGAAGACCTACACCCCCGAGGAAGCCGACAAGCTGGACACGCTGGCCAGGCGCATGATGACGCAGGAACGCTACCAAGAAGCTATCAACGTGGTGACACGGCATCTGGAGGCACTGAAGCAGCTGCGCGGCGAAAGCGACAGCGCCTATATCATGCAGATGAACAACCTGGGGCGCAGCTACTACCACAACAACCAGCCAGAAGAGGCGGTGAGGGTGATGAGACAGTGCGTAAGGCTCATGGAGAAATACCGCTCGAAGGACTACGCCAACTATGCCTTCGTGCTTGACAACGCCGAGCTCTTCCTCGGCGCAACGGGACAGAGCAAGGAGGCTGAAGCACTGGGGCGCAAGGCGCTGGCAGCCTACGAGAAGGTGGGCGGCAACGACCAGCACATGGCCTCGATTCTGATTCACCTGGCTGAGAACTGCTCGGCCAACGGCCACCACAAAGACGCCGTGGGCTATCAGCTGCGCGCCATGGCCATATTGCGCACCCTGTGGGGCGAGCACTCGGAGGAATACATTGCCGAGCTGCCCTACCTGCAACTATATTATACGGCTCAAGGTGATACTAAGAATGCCGAACGCGTGGAAAAACGCATAGAACGACTGCAACAGGAGCGCGACGAAGGCCACGCCGACCTGCCTGAGCCCACCGAGTTTAAGACGGCGAAGGAATGCCAAGCTCACAATGACGACGTGCAGACGTGCTGCAGCTACCTGTTCACCCACACATTGCGCGCCTCGCAGATGAGTCAGGCCATACAATATATAGTAAGCTGGGCCAATGCCTCGCCCGACGTGACCATCGAGGTGGGCGACTCCATAGGCCAGCTCTTCGGACGCACCGAGACGGCCCCCTTCGGCATTGCCTATATGGCTGCCGTCACGCTCTACTGCCTGCAGCACAACGTGAAGCACATCGACGAGGAAGGCTATGCCGCCGCCTGCAACCTGATGGTGCAATACTATGAGCACAACAAAGAGATTGTGGGCTTGCAGCAGCCGCTGGAGCGGTGGGCGCAGATGAGGAAGGACGGCACCTACGACGCCCAGCTTCGCCGCGAATATCAAGAAATCGTGAAGGTCCGGGAAGAAAAAGCACCGGAGGCGGAAGTAAGCCCGGAGGACACCACGTCGTCAGAGTAGCGGCGAGAGCAGGCGCGTGAGCGACTCCCACAGGCGCACCGCGAAGCTGGGCTTCAGCAGATGTGTCATCGCCATATAGTCAACAGACTGGCGCTCGTCGGCAAGATACACCTCACGCATGTGCCGGGCCACCTCGGCATCGTAGATAAACACATTAGACTCGAAATTGTTCTCAAACGAGCGGAAGTCGATGTTGGTAGAGCCGCAAGTGGCTATGCTGTCGTCGCACACCATCAGTTTGGAATGGAGGAAGCCAGCCTTGTAGAGACTCACCTTCACCCCGGCCGCCACGACCTCGCGCAGATAGCTGCGCCCGGCCCACTCGGCAAAGCGCGCGTCGCTCTTCAGCGGTATCATCACACGCACGTCGACACCCGTCTGGGCTGCCATCTTGAGCGCCGAGAGCACGCCTGTAGTGGGCAGGAAATAGGGGGTCTCCATATACACATACTTGCGGGCGGCCATGATGATGCGCATATAGCCCTGCATGATTTCAGGATAGGGCGACAAGGGACCGCTGGTGACGGTCTGTAATAATGAAGAAAGAAGTTCTTCATTCTGCATTCTTCGCCCTACATTCACATGCGGATAGTACTTCTTGTCGCTGAGCAGGGTGCGGTCGACGAAATACCAGTCGATGAGGAAAGCCCGCTGCAGCGAGTAGACGCCCCGCCCCTCTATGCGCATCATCGTGTCGCGCCAAGGCTGACCTGAAGCGTGCTTTCCCTTTCCGTATCTCCTCCCCTTCACATAGCGCAGGGCGATGTTCATGCCGCCGATATAGCCCACCGCACCATCGATGACGAAAATCTTGCGGTGGTTGCGATAGTTGGCCTTGCGGGCAAACGTGGGGAAGCGCACGGGCATGAAGGGCTCTATCTCTACACCGCCCTCACGCATGCGCTCGAAGAAACGGACCGGCACGCCCCAACAGCCCACATCATCGTAGACCACACGCACCTCTACACCCTGGCGGGCCTTGTCGATGAGTACATCGCTGAGCAGACGGCCCAGCGCGTCGTCCTCGAAGATATAGATGGCTATGTGGATATGGCTCTTGGCCCGCGACAAATCGCGCAGCAAGGCGGGGAAGAACTGGTAACCGTCGGTGAACATCTCCACCTTATTATTATTAAAGGGAAGCGAGAAACTCTGATTGATGAAGAGGTCGATGACGGGTTTGTGCTGCTCGGGCAGCTGCAGGTTGCGCTGCTCGGCAAACTCGAGCATGGAGCGCTTGGTGAGCAGGTCCATCGACCGGCGGCTAACCAGCCGCTCCTTGCGGGTGTTGATGCCGAAGAAGATGTAGGCCACGACACCCACAATGGGCAGGAAATAGATGACGAGGGCCCAGGCCATCGTCTTGGCAGGCTGACGGTTATCGAGCACCACATGGACAATGGCGACGATGGCGATGACTCGCGACAACCAATATAAGATGCCCAGAATGCTCATAGCTCATTTACTATTTGTTCGTCATATCAAGTTTATCTGCTCACCCTGCAAAAATGCCTCATGCGTCATTGTAGGGAAATGCTGCTCATTGCCTCTTATTCGATGTCAATGAGTTTATGTGTCTGGAGAGAAAGGCGCCACTGGGGGCGGCGCTTGATGTAGTCCACGCAGGCTGCCACGATTTGCCTGTTGCGTGCAGCATCGCCAGTGTCGCAAGGTTGGAGGTATAGAAGAGCCTCACCCGGCCCCTCCAAGAAGAGGGGGGCATAAACACGCTCAAAGTCTTCGGCCGAGGTGAACACAATCTTTATCTCGTCTGGCCTCCTATCATCCTTATGGAGGGGCAGGGGGAGCCTCCCTCCCTTTGGCGACACCGTGAGCCAGTCGAGGTTCTTGGGGGCCTGATGGGTGCCGTTGCTCTCCATAGCCACCTCGTAGCCATGGCGATGGAGCATGTCGACGAAAGCCTCGTCAACCTGCAGCGTCGGTTCACCGCCCGTCAGCACGACGAAACGCGACTCATAGGCGCTGATGGCCTTCATAATCTCCTCGCCGCTCATCTCGCGGTAGCTGTCGAACTCCGTGTCGCAAAACGAGCACCGCAGGTTGCAGCCCGCAAAGCGGATGAACACAGCCGCCCGCCCCGTGTTGCGCCCCTCGCCCTGCAAGGAGTAGAATATATCGTTAATTCTATAACAATTCATCATTCAACGCTCAACATTCATCATTCTCATAGCATGCCCAGTTGCCCTCGCTCTCCTGCACAGTGGCCTTATAGCATGTGGGGATTTGCTCCACACACCAGCGGGCAATGTTCTCGGCTGTGGGGTTGAAGGGCAGCACGTCGTTCAGGTTCTGATGGTCAAGACGGTCTTTTATGACCCGCTTAACCTCAGAGAAGTCTACCACCATGCCGTTGCTGTTGAGTTCTTTTGCACAGCAAAAAATCTCAATCACCCAGTTGTGGCCGTGCAGACGGCTGCACTTGCTCTCGTAGTCGAGCACCAGTTGATGACTGGCAGATATTTCAAGTTTCTTCTTAATATAATACATAGTCAACACATATTTCTGTTTTTTAAACAATAAGGTCGCTGCCCAGCCGCTTGGCCAGAGCATCGCGTAGTTCCTTGGTCTCCTTGTGCTCCTTCAGCAGTTTCATCATCTGCTCCATGTCAGTGCCCACCTGCTGCAGCTGCCGCTGAATTTCCTTCAGACGGGCGTCGACGAGATCGAGCCGATAGTCCATGACAAGATGTACGACGCGCTGGCGCAGGCTGCCATCGCGGGGCTTGATGACGAAGCGCCGCCCCAGCTGGTGGCGGTCGATGGCCAGGCTGGTGGCCAGCTGGCTGACCTGCAGGTCGGGATGTGAGCAGAAGTAAGCCTCGGCCTTCCACCCTTCTTCGCCCTGATGGGCCACAGCCTCGGCCAGAATCTGGTTGTAGAGCGGCGACGAGAAGCTGATGCCGTCTTGCGAGAGGTCGAAGTCGATATACTGTGCCACGGTGAGCGACACCACCCCGCCGTCGTCGGTCTCGATATTTTCGAAGATTACCTCGTCGCCGTGGCGCACAATCTCACGTAGCAGCAGCATCTCTACCTGCGAAGCCTGCTCTTGCGGCGAGTGCAGCGCAGGAACGGCAGGCTGCTGCAGCTCAGCGAAGCCCTCACCGGGTATATGCACCGGTGGCAGGTCTGGCGGCAGCGTCTCGCCAGCAGGCTGCGATACCGACTGCCGCTCAACACGCTCGCGCTCTTTCTCCTTCTCTTCTAAGTTGCGCCTGATGTACTTGTTCATCTCGGCAATGAGGGTCTGCTCCTTCATGCTGATGCGACGGGCGAAATCGCTGATATACGTGGAACGCAGTATCTGGTCGGGAATGACGGAGATGCTCTTCACAATGCCGCTGATGCCCTCGCTGCGCTTCACGGGGTCGGCAATGTTTTCCACCGTCAGGCGCGACTTGAAGGTGATGAAGTCGGTCTGGTGCTCGTCGATATAGCGCTTCAGCTCCTCGGTAGAGTGCTTACGCGCAAACGAGTCGGGGTCGTCGCCGTCGGGCAGCAGTAGCACCTTGATATTCATGCCCTCCTCGAGCAGCATGTCGGTGCCTCGCATGGCGGCATGTATGCCGGCCTCGTCGCCATCGTAAAGCAGCGTGATGTTGCTGGTAAAGCGGTGGAGCAGGCGTATCTGATGGACCGACAGCGCCGTGCCGCTGTTGGCCACCACGTTTTCCACGCCTGCCTGATGCATGGCTATGACGTCGGTGTAGCCCTCGACCATGAAGACACGGTCTTCCTTCACGATGGCCTTCTTTGCCTGATAGATGCCATAGAGCTCGCGCTCTTTGTGGTAGATGTCGCTGTCGGGCGAGTTCACATACTTCTGGGCCACGCCTTTAGTCCGCGAGTCGAGCACACGCCCGCCGAAAGCCACCACCTTGCCGCTGACGTTGAGCCAGGGGAAGATGGCACGGCCCGAATAGCGGTCGTAGATACCTTTCTCGTTTTCTATGCAGAGTCCCGTCTTCACCAGGAACTCCTTCTTATAGCCCTGCTGCAGGGCTGCAGTGGCGAGAGCATCGCGGCGCTGGGGCGAGTAGCCCAGCTGAAACTTCTCGATGATATCATCGCGTATGCCGCGGCTGCGGAAGTACTGTTTGCCGATGGCAATGCCGTCGGGGTCGTTCTTCAGCGTGTTGTGAAACCAATCGCGTGCCCACTCATTGATGACGAACATCGACTCACGTTCGCTCTGCTGCGCCCGCTCCTCGTCGGTCAGCTCTTTCTCTACTATCTCAATGTTATATTTCTTGGCCAGCCAACGTAGCGCTTCGGGATAGGTAATCTGCTCGTGCTCCATCAGAAAGCTGACGGGCGTACCGCCCTTACCGCAGACGAAACAATGGCAGATGTTCTTGGCAGGCGACACCATGAACGAGGGGTTGCGGTCATCATGAAACGGGCACAGGCCCTTGTAGTTCACGCCCGCCTTCTTCAGCGTCACGAACTCGCCCACCACGTCAACAATCCTCGCCGCATCGATGATTTTGTCTACTGTCGCCCTGTCTATCATAATTCGGGTGCAAAGTTACAAACAAAAAGCCAAACGGCCAAAGTGTTTTCGATTTATAACACGTCAAAAGAGGTTAAAAACACTGCGGGAGCCTACAATAGTTGTCACCGCGTTTTTTATGCAGCGTCGTGTCGATGCCACCTACGTATCAGACTACGCGAACTCAGCTTTACGCACAAGGAATAGCATCTGAAATGAATTATTTTCCAGTTCTGACACAATATTTGTGCTTCAGAGGCGTTAACAAAGCGTGTCAGAGTGTCCCCGGCGGACATCTGTGCCCCTTATAACGCTTATATATAAGAAAATGAGAAAAAGACTACTGCTATGGATGTCTGCCGCCATCCTCTCTCTCTGCGGCACAATCAGTGCTCAGGCACAAGTAATGAAAACGTCCGACCTGGAAAAGTATGCCAAAGAACGCTATGGCGACAAGTGGCTTGACGCGGCTGCCAACCTGGCCAGCGGCCTGACGCTCGACAAGAACGAGAGTCTGACCTACCAGCAGGTCATTGAGACGCCGGGCAAGACGCGCAACCAGCTCTACGTAGCACTCAACTACTGGGCTACGGCTACCTTCAAAGACCATCAGGCCATCACGCTGAACGACAAGGAGGCCGGCTGCATCATCATCTCGTCGACCATACAGAACATTGTGGAGCACATGGGCACTCTCAACAAATACTCGGTGAGCATCACGCCCATCATCCGACTCGACATCAAGGATGGCCGCGTGCGCGTCACCTTCACCGTGCAGAGCTACGACATTCTGGCCGACGTCAGCGGCGGATGGCTCAGCCCCTCCGACAGGAAAGGCCGCACCTATGGCGACTCTAAGCGCAAGGCCGGCGACAAGACCAACGAACTGCTGTATGATGAGCAGTGGGAGATAGCCCACCACTACCCCTTTGTGGAGAAGGATGCCCAGAAACGCACCTGCGCCAAAGCACTTGTCATGACCCACGCCTACTCAAACGCCATCATCGACAAGGTGGAAGAGGCTCTGAAGAACGGCATTGTGGGCAACGACGATGACGACTGGTAAACGCTTTTCCAAACGATAAAAGGATAATATATAGCGCGGCCAGCACAGTTGCACAGTAGCTGCGCTACTTCTTCAGGTAGGCAGCCAGCGGACTCTTGTTCTGCCGCAGCCCCTTCGCCATCGACCGGGCATTCATTTGTGCACCTAACTTCGAGGTATGGGTGTGGTCGTTTTTGAAATAAATTGCGGCCTTCTGCTTTATCTTGTCTATCAGGGCCTTTGCCTTCTCTTGGTCGTCGGGCAGGTTCTTTACAGCGAACTTCTTGTCGAGGAAGTCGGCTGAGATGTTGTGCATGTCAACAAGCTCCACGCCTGTTGCCTCTGCCACCTCGCCATACCAGTGGCCATAGCTGTCGGTACGGCGCTCAATGCGCCCACCGGGCCACTCGTTGCGAGGTGTCAGCGAGACGAGGATAGGCGTGGCACCTTTCTCGCGCACATCGTCAATCATCTTTTTCAGATACCAGCCGAAGCTATAGACCACCTCGTAGGTGCCATCGTCGAGATGGTAGACGTGAAGCGTATCCTTTGTAAGTGGAATGACGCCACGGGCTTTACGGTCGGTGATGGGGCCGATGTCGTTGTGGCCGAACTGTATGGTGACAAAGTCGCCAGGCTGCAG